>JAUXHY010000038.1 GCA_030621275.1 bacterium
GGAAAATCGGATTTTTGAATTTGCTGTGCCATTTTATACATCATCCCTGATGTCTCTCTAATCACATTTGGTTTCTCACAAACAGTTACTGATTTATATCCATATTTCTTTGCATGTTCAAATGCCGCTCGTAAAATTCTTTCAGTAGCTTTTTTGGTAAATATCCTCGTTGAAACTGATATTTCTTCGATAGGAGTATCACCAAAATTCTGTACAAATTTTGGATGCGTCATAAGGGCATCATATACTTTAGTCGGCGGATTATTCCATTCAACACCCCCATATAATCCTTCTGTATTTTGTCGGAAAATTGCAACATCAACTTCTGGTTCATCAACACTATTCCCCTGACCTCTCCTAATAAAATTTAGCGGATTACCTGTATATGTTCGGCATGGACGCAAACAAATGTCCAAACCAAAATGCTGTCTTAATCCAACAATAGGACTTGAGTAAACTAAACCTTTTTTCTGCAATTCAGGTTTCAATTCATTAAACGCATCGTCTTTAGGTTTAGATGTAATTGCACCAAACAACCCAATTTTATGTTTTTCAAGCAAATCTAATGTTCTTTGTGGTAATGGATTACCTTCCGAACACCAAAATTTCCATCCTATATCACCTTCTACATAATTCGCCTCAAATCCTGCTACATCAAGAACGCGAATTGCTTCATCTAAAACTGTTTTACCAATTCCATCTCCGGGTAATGCTACAATTGTTCGCTTTGACATTTATTCTCCTTTAAATTTCAAAATGATTTTTTATAATCTATTTTTAACCCAATTCTCTAAACCTTCTTCAATAACTAATTCTTGAGCAGCCGCACCAATAGGATCTATAGCATACTCTTTTCTATTGTAAATCATTACTGATTTCTCAAAATCGATTTCTAATTCAATATTTGTGCGGATTGTTAATTTATTAGATTCAACTTCCAACTTAAATTTTTCTTTGATATCATTAACCAATTCCGGCGCTTCAATCACAATAAATCCATTATTAATTGCATTTCTTTTATAGGTTTGGCTAAATGATCCGGCTATGACCAATTGAATTCCTCGATATTTTAAAGCAGTCGCGGCTTGTTCTCTTGAGCTTCCTGTACCAAAATTGTACCCGCCGACTAAAATATCGCCATTTTTGGCAATATCGCCAAATTCAGGATCATAATTTTCCATAACAACTGCAGCCTGTTGTTCAACAGTAAAATTATCGATGTAAGTGTATTTACCAGGATAAATTCCATCTGTATTTAAACTATCTTGTGGACAAAATATTGCTTCGCCGGTTATTTGTTTCGGGAACTCCTTTAATAACTTAGAACCGGTTTTTTCTTTTTTTCTTTTTTCAGAAATTTGGATTGCACTTTTTAACCCAACCGAGTCAAATTTCTTAGAGCCACAGATTTTACCCGCCACTGCCGATGCTACAACTATTGCCGGTGATGCTAAATATGCTTTTGCCTCACGGCTACCCATACGACCTTTAAAATTCCGATTAGTCGCTGAGATACCTACCTCACCATCCTTGAGTAATCCAACTCCCAAACCAATACAGGGACCGCATCCCGGTAAAAGTTCAATTGCTCCTGCGTCTAACAATATTTTCCAATCTCCTCTTTTCTCACTATCAGCCTGCACTTCCTTAGATGCGGCTGCAATATAAAATTCTACATCATTGGCTACTTTTTGCCCTTTTAATACATTAGCAGCTTCTGCTAAATCACTTACTCTACTATTAACACAAGATACTAAATAAGCTTTATCAATTTTTATATTCTGTTTCTCAATTTCAGATATATTGGTTTTTGTCTTAACATTATCAGGACCCGCCACATGAGGTCTAATTGTACTTAAATCTATTGTTATAACCTTTGAGTAGTATGCATCCTTATCACCAACTAAGTTCTCATTGCATAATGCTTTAATTCGATTTATATTAATTCTTGGATGGGTTTTCCCACCACCATCTATATCTGATGGTACACCTTCCAATCCCCTTTCTTGAATTGCAGTAGCTCGTTGAGTTAGCCAATTAATTACCACTTCATCAATCGGAAATACACCTACAAGCGCTCCCCATTCAGTTGTCATATTAGATATTGTCAACCGGTCATCTATGCTCAAAGATTTAATTCCATCTCCGGAGAGTTCCAACGCGTGATTTAATACTTCATCACTATTAAAATGTCCGGCCAAAGTGATGATCACATCTTTACCGGTTACACCGGGTAACAATTCATCTATTAGTTCAATTTTAGCAATGGGAGGTATTTGCCACCATGTTTTTCCGGTAGCCCAAATTCCAGCTGCATCAGTGCGTACGACTGGTGTTCCAAGACAACCAATTCCACCATACATATTCGCATGACTATCCGACGCAACAGCCATTTCGCCTGGGAAAGCATACCCTTCTTCTAACATTATTTGATGGCCAATTCCCCTTCCTGCAGGATAAAAATCAACTCCCATTTCTTTAGCAAAATCTTCGATACCTTCATATTTCTTTAAATTTTCTTCTGATTTATCTTGAACATTATGATCAAGAGCAAACATGGGTTGCCGGGGGTTTGCAATCCTTTTTGCTCCAATTGCCTTGAACTTCCCCATCACTGCGCCAGTATTATCGTGTGTTAAAATATGAGCGGGTTGTATTGTAATATAATCACCGCTATAAACTTTTTGTCCCGGTTCTAATCCAAGAACATATTTTTGAGCAATTTTTTCTATTAGATTTTGTGACATATCGTTTTATTTTTTATTTAAATGGTTCAAAGCTTACAAAATCGGCGTGATGAACTATTATTGACTCAACCGTTCGTTTTCCTAAATCACCTTCCTTAGAGTGCGTTCCAATAATGTGCTGAACTTCCGCAGGTAAATCAAATCTATCTGCAATTGCTACGCCACTAAAAGGATGTCTCACAATTGTACCAAAATTGCTTGTACCCAATTTGCCATCTTTAATTTCGTATTCAATTAACTTACCAATATCAATCAAAATCGCTCCGGCTATTAGAATATCCATATCAATTTCAATTTCGTCACCGAAATTATTCTTCATACGTTTTGCAATATCCACTGCCAACTGTACACATGTACGCTTATGATTCATAAATGACACAGTGCAATTTTTTATAAGTAACGAAAATGGGATTTCTTCTAAATCATCTGCCGACAATACACTTTTTTCAATAGCATATTCCCATGCCTTTGCAACTTTTTCAGACAAATCTTTATCTTTAATCCACTCTATTTCAGGCCAAAGTTTTAATATTTCGTTATTCAAAATTCCTCCTAAATTTTATATTATTTATTATCACTCTATTACTAATTAATAAAATGACCTATTCCCTCATTTTCTTAAAATATATATTCCAATTATTCTATATATTTATTATACATATACGTCCAATAGATTGCTCCAATAATGGCAGGGATAAATATAATAAATGATACCGAATAAGAATTGATTGCTGAAAAAAACATCATAAAAATTGAAAATAGCATTAAAGCAATTGACGGAATCCAAATAATTAGCCAGTACGTGGAATTCATTTTGTTTTTTTCTTTGATTTCATCTAATCCTTCAGATATCTTACTCGAAATGTTTTCCTGTATTTTTCCGCAATATCTACACACTTTTGCTTCTATAAAAATTTCCTCTGCGCAATATTTACATAATTTCTTCTCTCTATTTTCATCCATAAAAAGTATTATTGCTCCTTGATCTTAAGTATACTATCTAATACCGTTCCATCAACCCATTTTACAATTCCAATAATGTCATCCGTTACTTTTGGTTTTTCGGGTGGCCCTCCAATCAATTCATCAATTTCAGCTTTGATTTCTTCTATTTTACGGATAGGCAAACCACTATCCTTTGTGGCTTTAATCAGATCTTTACGCAATGGATTTATTGCTATACCACGTTCAGTTACGATAACATCAATCAATTCACCGGGGCCAACTAGGGTTGTAACTTTATCAACAATTACCGGAATGCGATTACGAAATGCCGGAATCGGTAAAATTGTACATTTACTAAACAAACAATTTTGCCAACCACCAATTCCATGTAACATTTTTCCATCAGAATGTGTTACAACATTAGCATTAAAATTGATATCAACCTCTGTTGCACCAAGTACAACTGCATCCAACATCGAAGCAAAATTTCCCTTTCCATGCCAATTGTAACTTGTAAATGGTGATGTATTTACATGACCAAAATTTTCTCTCATTGAGCGTACGCCTTCCAAATCAAAAGTTTGTCCGTCCAATATAAAATCAGTTAATCCTTCTTCTAACATTTCTACTAAATATTTTGTTGATCCACCACGAATAAACCGAGCTTTCACACCGGCTTCTTTCATCATTTCCTTTAAAAATATTGCAAAGGCAAGTGCAGTTCCTCCGGCTCCGGCTTGGAAACTGAATCCATCTTTAATAATCCCTGCCGCTTGCACAAACTTTGCTGTTAATTCAGCGATATATAAACGATCCGGTGATTTTGTGAGTTTTGTTGTTCCACTAACAATTTTTTCAGGTTCACCGACTTTATCCAACACAACTACATAATCAACATTTTGTCCCTGAATTTGCCAAGGAATGCAAGGAAATGGTACAAGATTATCAGTTACGACTATTACCTTATCAGCATAAATCGAGTCCACTAAACCAAATCCAAGTAATCCGCAAGCCGACGGACCTCTATCGCCGGTGGCGTTACCAAATGCATCAGCAGTTGGCGCTGCAATTACGGCAATATCTATATGCACTTCACCGTCCTGAACTGCTTGCCAGCGACCACCATGGCTTCGTAATACTGCCGTACCATTCATATTACCGTGCGATGCATAATCACCAATTGGACCATTAAGCGAACCCTCAACCCAATCAAAAACACCATTTTTCATGTGATCAATAACAGGTTTATGGCACGGAAAGGCTGCCGATGGAAACCATCGCAAACCTTTAACTTTTTGTTTAGCAGCAATATCAAAAACTTGATTCATCACCAAATCGCCATTGCGGAAATGATGATGTGATGAAACAGTCATCCCATCTTTTAATCCACATTTTTTTAAAGCAATTTCCAATGATTTTACAATCTTATTTCCATCAGATGGGAAATCTGAACATGATCGAATTGGTTGCTCTGCTTTATTGCCACGTGGTTTATATTTTCCAACACCTTGAAAGGGAGTTTGTTTTACACCATTAACTATTGTTGGTATTAACCGACCAGCTGAATTTTTAATTAATTTATTCATATGCAATTATAACCATTTACTATTGTCTTCATAAAAATTGAACTCCAATCTACTATAACCAATTATTAAAAACAAAAATACACCATAATACAGAGATTAGCGGAGCTAAAATCCCTATAATTAATCCACCCGAAATAAAATCTTTCATCGCAATTTTCCCCGATGCATACGCTAGCGCATTTGGTGGTGTTGAAATCGGCATACACATCGCAGCAGATGCGCCTAATGCAATCGGTATTATAACCTGCGGTTCAAAACCGACAGCGGCTGCTATTCCGATTGGAACTAATATATTTGTAGCTGCCGTATTGCTCATAAAGTTTGAAATAATTGTTGCAAAATAACTAAACATAAAAGCAACAGCTATAATCATACCAGTTGAAAATTGAAATTCCCCAACCATCCATTCGGCAAGTCCGGTTTTAGATACCGCTACCCCCAATGATAACCCACCCGTTAATAACAATAAGACATCCCAAGGTAATTTTCTTATATCATCTACACCAATGACTCGAACAGAGGCAAATGCTGTAATTGGAATGAACGAGATCACAGAAGTAGAAATACCATGCAACGGAGTTGTCAACCATAAACCTATTGTTACAGTAAACACAACCATAACTAATATTTTTTTCCAGAGTGGCAAAATTGCGCTTTGATAAGAATCATCTAATAATTCTGAGAGATCAATTTTTCCTGTTTTACTTGGATATCTTTTGAGTAAATAAATCCAAGCAATAACTCCAAGAAATATGGCAGGCGGTACACCAACTACCATCCATTCGGCAAAATTTATTGGATAAATATCAGCAAGCGCGCCAGCTGCGATAGCGTTAGGAGGACTTCCGATGATCGTTCCCATTCCTCCTAAGTTTGCAGCAAATGGAATCCCTAGCATAATTGCTTTAATTATTGGATCGTCCTTGTCAAGATTAGCTACTACGGGTGTTATTACCGCAAGCATCATAACTGTTGTAGCCGTATTAGACATAAACATAGAAAATGTAAATGTCATCAACATTAAGCCAAATAAAACAAAGGTGGGATTTGTTCCAAAACGCGAAAGTACATTCCGTACAAGCCATCTGTCAAGGCGCGTCTTTGACGCAGCAGCAGCAAGAATAAAACCACCAAAGAACAACCAAATTAAAGGGCTTGACCAAGGTTGAACAAACATTTCCCAATCTTTTTCACTCGTGGCAAATACCCCGTCAGGACGCCCAAGTATTGCTATTTCCAATGCAATAACAACCAGTGCCGTTGCAAATGCCGGAATAGCTTCGGTAACCCATAATCCTGCAGCGAAAACCAAAATGAAAAATGTCCATTGAGCAGCTTGAGTTAACCCACTATAATTTGGTAAAAACACTATTAAAACGGCTACTATAAGACAGCCAAATACCTTTATCAGGGAGCGTTGCGAATTAAATTCTAATCGACCAATTAATCTTCGGATTTCACGCCTGGTATCTAGCATGGATTGGTAATTTTCTTAATATAGATAATTATTAATAAAATAAATAACGGGTTATCTCTCCGTCATTTTTGCTAGTTTTACTGTATGCAACGCCCTCTTTACAACAGGAGGATCAATCATTTTACTGCCAAGTGATACTACACCAAGTCCTTTAGATTCGGCTTCTTTAAAGGCTGCTACAATTTTCTTTGCTTTTTCAACTTCTAATTCATTTGGAGCAAATTCTTCATGCATCGGTTTTATTTGTCGTGGATGAATACACCCTTTCCCGTCGAATCCAAGTGATTTTGCCTCTCTAACCGATTCACGTAATCCAATTTCATTACCCACATCGCTATATACTGTATCAATTGCTTGAACACCTGCGGCACGTGCAGTATTTACAATCATACTGCGTGCAAAAAATGATTCTTTCCCTCCAGCTGTACGTGGTACTCCAAGATCGGCAGTATAATCCTCCAAACCAATCGCTAGCGCTACAATGTTTTTTGACGATTCGGCAATTTCTAACGCTTTTAATACACCACGTCCACTTTCGATAATCGGCATTAGGAATACTGGTTTTTTTCTACCGCATTCTTTGGATATTTCTAAAATGCGTTTATCAATTATTTTGATTTCCTCAGCACTTTCAACTTTTGGAATCAATATTAAATGAATATTATGCGGCACAATAAATTCTAAATCTTTTAATCCCAATTCACCCTGATTAATTCGCACCATTCGCTCAGCGCCATAAAAGTCTAATGTCCGCAAAGCATTACGAACTATATATCTTGTGTCTTCTTTTTCTGCCGGAGAGACAGAATCTTCTAAATCTAGTATTATACCATCCGGTTTATGAATACCTGCATTTAGCATTAGCTTAGATTGATTGCCCGGCAAATATAATCGACTGCGACGGAAACGGTCGCGGCTTGAGGCATACATACAAAAATCCTTTATTGGAGGTATAGATTCTAACTGCAAATCCGGATGAGCTTGTTTTATCGATGCTTCTAGACGGGCGGCAATCACAAAAGGCAAAGCTCCAAAATCTTCAATCTCAATTGTACCGGTGTGGACTTGTAAATCTCTACAAATGTCCTCGGCTTGTTGCTTAATTGCTTTGCCAAATAATGTGTTAACAGTACTCTTAACAGAAATTGAAAGCGTTTTTTTTGATGGTGTATATTTTACACGGAGATCGGAACGCGGTTTCTCACCTTTTGCACCCAATATAAATGATTTTGCCATTATTACCTGTAAGTTAATTATGTTGGCGTGAAATTTATTAACTTACTTAATACCGTAGCAAGCTGAACCGAACGAGATTTGAAATATTTTAAATTAGATTATTATCCAATTGTGCTATAACTATATTTGTTTCAATTCTTCAATTTTCAACAGAAATTCCCGCATTTCAAAAATATTGTCTGTTTCAATATTTCCGGCTTTCCATTTAATATTGAAATCGTCTTTACAATCAATTCCACCATTTTCCTGATAAAGTTTATACAATTCTTTTTCATTTCGATCTTTATTATCATTAAGACTTGCAACAATTCG
>JAUXHY010000023.1 GCA_030621275.1 bacterium
GAAGAGAAGATCGTTTCACAGAAGGCAGAGGTCTGCGTCATCGGCCTGGGCTATGTCGGGTTGCCGCTGGCGGTGGCCTTCGCCGAAGTCGGTTTCCCGGTGACCGGGCTGGACGTGGCCGCAGAGCGTGTGGCAGCCATCGGCTGCGGCGAAAGCTGGAGTATTGGCAATTACAAGATCGCTTGCAGTGGAATGGGCTAAATACGGCATAAGACACGTGGCAATTGCTCCGGGTCCGTTTCCAACTAAAGGTGCATGGAAACGATTAGCACCACCCGGCATGGGAATTGAGAAAAAAATGAGAGATAGAATTCCGCTTAAGAGATTTGGCGAGCATGTTGAACTAGCCAATTTGGCATCATACCTAGTTAGCGATAGTGCAAGTTATATAAATGGAGACGTAATTACTATCGATGGGGGGGAGTGGTTAAAAGGAGCTGGTGAGTTTAACGAGTTGGAAAAAGTACCAAAATTGGCGTGGAAAGCAATAAATAGAAAAGTGAGAAGCAATAAATAGTGAGATTTTTTAAGATGTGTATAAAGTAAGAAAATATATTTATGGACAAAACCACACCACTAGATAAGATTAATACCATAAATAAAAACCAATTCTCAAAAAAATTCTATATTGGTATTGGTTTGATTATTTCTAGTTTAATTATCGGTAAAATAGCTCAAGCGACTTTTATTATTTATTTTACTAATGATTTTATCCGAAAATTATCGGTGATTATTTATATTATATCGTGGTTACCGTTTATTCTTGGAATTGCATGGGCGGGTATCGAGTATGTGAATAAGTATAATAGATTTTTTACCATTAAATACTATCGTGATAAAATCAAAAGTAATAAGTAATGGCTAACACTTTATTCATTATAAATACTGTTAGTCCAATATTCTTAATTGTGATTTTGGGATGGGTGTTGCGCAAGATTGGCGTAATTCAAGAAGAATTTATACGGCAGTCAACTAAATTTGTGTTTAATGTTACACTACCAGTATTGATATTCTTGAAATTGGCTACAGTGGACTTCAGCACTATATTCGATAGTAAAATTATCATTTTAGTTTATAGTTGTATATTTATTGTATTCTTCCTTAGTTGGTTACTTGCGAAGATATTTATCACAAAAGGAAATGGAAGAGGAGTATTTATACAAGGTGGATTTAGACCGAATAATGTAATTATCGGTTTAGCGTTAATAATGAATATCTTTGGCGAAGATGCTGTATCCAGAACAGTAATGATATTAACATTTTTAGTTCCTTTAGATAATATATTATCTGTTATCGCCTTAACAATTTCTGACCGACAGAATAAGCGAAGTAAAGCTCTAACTGAAATGATTAAGTCAATTGCGTTGAATCCTGTGATAATTGCAGCAATAGTAGCAATTATTATTTCTTTATTACGAGTTCCGATACCAAGAGTATTGATTAGTACGGGCAACTATGTGGCTGCAATTACACTTCCGTTAGCTTTGATTGGTGTTGGAGGAACATTACGAATAAAGTATTTAAGGCAAACATCATTCATAACCTTGGGAGCATCAATAGTAAAATTATTAGTTGCACCGATAGTAGCTACTATAATCGGTGTTAGCATCGGCTATACAGGTACGGACTTAGGGATTATTTTTATATTATTTGCCTGTCCAACTGCAATAGTGAGTTATATTTTAGCAGAAGCAATGACAACACACGGAGAAATAGCAGGCAATATAGTACTAACAACTACACTTGCATCATCAATTATTATTCCAATCGGATTGATGCTTTTAACTTATCTAAATCTGCTCTAATTATTTACCGAACCAGTAGGTTACCTTAAGTGCAAAAACATTGTCGGCATCTGCTTGAAATAGATTTTTAATATCTCTGTTAAAGTCAAATATTCCAGGATTTTGTGTATCAGAACCATTACGAGTCCAAACTAAATAAAGTGTTGACCCCGGACGAAATTCCCAGCGCAGTACTGCACTACCGATCAATGCTTTATAATTAAAGTCGGGGTTATCGACATAAAATTCATCGCTGTCATCTCCACCGGTTGGATCTAAAGTATAGCCGTCTTCATCTTCAATAATTGTTGAACTATTATCAACTCCATATTCCCAAAAATCGTATGATTTAGGCTTTGCAAATTCTTTGAAATGTGAATAGGAACCTACGGTCATATATGGTTGAACATATGCTTGAAATGATAATTTAGGCGTAAAAGTATAATCTATGCGGAATTCCGTGGCAAAAGTTTCCCTGTCCATTTGCGCAACGATGTAACGATTTCCATACATAGCAGTTGCATTTTCATCTTCCCAAGCGCCAACATATTGATCAATGCTATGGGTTACAGAATATTCCGGCTCAATTTGTAACCGAATTTGAGAGCCAATATTTAATGAAAAGCCGGGATTGATTGAATGATCGTAGGAGTTGTTATCTCCTGTCCAGTATTCAAAACTCAGGTCATAGCGGAAGTCTTTCCTGCTGTCAGAATCTACACTCAAGCGACTGAAAAAACCACCGGGAGAATTCACCATAGGTCCGCCGCGGAGTTTATTATCGCTAAGTGTTTGTGGTCCGATTCCGGTTACGAAATGCGCGCTCCAATAATTTTGGAATTGGTAATATCCAAGCAGGAAAGTCATTTGATTGATAATATCACCATTGAAATTATAATTCACAGAATGGGCAGTGTTAAGGTTCGCAAAGCGAAATATTTTACCAGGTTTCAACCATTTATATCCACCGGCAATTGTGTAATTAATGCGATCAGTGCCAAAATTCAGACCTAAATCATTGATCTCGAAACCCGGAGAGGTAAATCCCAGTGAGATGTTGACATTGACATTTCCGGTTTCTTTATTTAGTATGGCGCGTCCGGAATAACCACGCATTTTGGTCATATTTTCATCAAGTTCTAAATGGTCTGCATCTGGTCGTTGAAAATAATGACTGGAATTCTTCTGTAAACTTAGCATTCTTTCTTTAGAACCGCTTACTTCTGTCATTCCTGCCCATGCTCCTATTACCCAATCTTTATCTTCATTTAGAAACGTCCAGCCATCTAAACCAAATGCAAGTGCGTTATCAGAAAGAATTTCGCGCAGCGATTGGTCGTCGAAGTTTCGATAAACATAGGTTCCCATAAATCCTAAACCCTGCAAACCATCATTGAATTCTTTTTGACTGCGGATTAAATTAAATGATGTGAGCGGTTCAACCTCGGTTGTGGATTCTTCACCATTGGTTTTTACGCGCGCGAATTCGCGATTGGTCAGCGCGGAGAATCCGCCGATAGACCAATTGCCGGGTAATTTTCCGCTTAGTTTAGTAGCGCCAATGATTGAAGTTGCGCTTGGTTGATCAACCCAGTCACCATCGGCCCAGCCATGTGGCGCAGCACCGATACGGCGCGAATAAAAGAAACTTGGTGCATTCCAATTAAAATTCCACTGACTTGTAGGTCCACCGCGACCAAAACCGAAAATGCTGGCGCCTTCAATGAAAAAGGGACGTTTTTCCTGATAATATGTTTCATAAGCCGTTAGATTTATGACGGAAGGGTCAGCTTCAACCTGACCAAAATCCGGATTGATTGTAGCATCTAAAGTTATATTATTCCCGATACCAACTTTGAGGTCGGTACCAATATTCACATTGGAATCTTTTCCATTGTAAAACGGATTATCTTCTTTGGATTTTAGAGAACTATAATTACCGGTTACATATGGCAATACCTCCATTCTTTTTGGAGGGCTGATGTTTTTAATACCATATAAAGTAGGGAAATGTGACGCTGTTCCGGATACATCGCGTGGTACATGTTGAAAGTTTGTATCTTCTGCGCGGCGATGAATATTACGCGCTACATGAAATCCCATAATTACTTCATCTGATTCATTAAATCGTAATTGTGAAAATGGTATGCGCATTTCAGCCGTCCAGCCCTGTTCATCGATAAGTGTTTTTCCATCCCAAATACCGTCCCAGGCAGTATCAAATTGACTATCGTTTTGTAATGTGCCGTCGAAAATTGTACTCATAGGATTGATAATAAAAAAGAATCCAGAGCGGTTGTCATTATATGAATCTATAACAACTCCAAATTGGTCAGATAATTCATAACCGGTATCTCGACGTCCCAACCGTGCTACTATCGAATCAGGACTGCTATCGTACATTCTGGCACCGACGTAAATTGCGTTATTGTCGTAACCAACCCAAAACTCGGTTTGTTCACTAGCAAGTTCACCATTATTTGGAACGTATTGAAAAAAAGTAGTATTTGTAGGTGTTTCATAAAGCGATTCATCTAATATACCATCAATATCTAGTGGCTTTTCTAATCTTACGGCCGTTATTTCTCTGTTTCGATAGTCTTCTGGATTAAAGGCTTCGGTTTGAGCTTGAACAGAAATTGTAATAATGATAATAATGAATAAAAATTTGCGCATTTGTTCCTCTAGAAAATTTAGTTGTAAATATATCTTTGACAAAAAATATTGTAAAAGGTTGTCTTATTAATTATATATAAAATTAAAGGGAATTATTTAGAATATTTTGGTTAATAAAGCATGTATGTGATGGTATAAGATACTGTAGAGAATTAATAGAAATGGGATAGTTATTCCTACAAATAAAAATGGGCTTAGTCGTATTTCTTCGGCGAAAGGATTATCTTTTTGTTTATTATTGTACCAATTTTTAAATATCAAAAAACTCAGATTAGCTAAATACGCAGACATCCCCAAAATTATTAATAAAGATAAAAACTCAATAAAACCTAAAGAATTTAACCAATAACCAAATTTCATAATTGTTCCTTTTTATAAATATGCTGCACCAAAAACACCGGCAGAATCACCTAATTTATTCTTTAAAATTGGTGTATCTATTTCATTACTGAAAACATTTTTGTAAACCGATTTAATACCTTCATCATATAAAAAAGGAATGTTTGATACACCACCGCCCAATACAATAGCATCGGGGTCTAAAATATCTATTACATTTGCTAATGCTATTCCAAAATTAGTGATCAATTCTCGTTTCCATTTTAAATATAATTTTTCTTTATTCTTTGGTAGTTGTTCTGCTTTAGCGATGATATTCTGTAAGGATTGAGTTTCGCCAGTTAATTCTGTCCAACGTTTTTCCAAAGATGGTCCGCTAATGTAAGTTTCTACACAACCTTTTCTGCCACAATAGCAGTTTTTGCCATTGGGGTATAAAGTATGATGTCCCCATTCACCTGCAATAGCCATTCGCCCTTGATGAACTTTCCCATTAATCACAATGCCTCCGCCAACCCCAGTGCCAATAATTACGCCAAATACTACATTACATTCTTTTGCAGCGCCTAATTTTGCTTCAGCGATTGCAAAACAATTAGCATCATTATCCATCTTGATTGTACAATTAATTTTAGATTCAATATCTTCCTTAAATGGTTTCCCAATTAAACAAACCGTGTTGCTGTTTTTTATTTTTCCGGTATGGGGAGATATTGCACCTGGTGTACAAATACCAACTGTAGTATCAGTTTTAGACATTACTTGTAAATCTGTAATTAGATTTACGATTTCATTGACTATATATTTATAACCGTTGTCTCTGTTGGTGGGAACTCGTTTGCGCTCTAGTGTATTCCCGAATTTATCGAGCAATATCCCTTCAATTTTTGTACCGCCTAAATCTATGCCAATACGGTTCATAAAATTGTCCCTAAACAATCCCGAAACTCCGATAGTATCATCGCTGTTGCGCCCCAAACTTTATACTCACCAAATTGAAAGAATGGGACATCTACTGGAAATTTTCTAATTGTCCATAATTCAGTAAGTTGATTGACAGGGTCCATTAATTCTGATATAGAAGCTGTGAAAACGTTATTTACTTCATTTGGGTTAGGTGTAATATTGGGTTTTTCTGTTATATATCCTATAAATGGATGAATCATATAACCTGTCACTTTTACAAATAGTGGAGTAAGTTCACAGATAATTTTGGTTTTATTAGCAGGAATGCCAATTTCTTCCTCTGTTTCTCTAATTGCTGTTTCGTGTAAATGTTCACCATTTTCCCATGAACCACCCGGCAATGATATTTGTCCTTTATGATGTTGTACTTCATTAGTACGTTTTGTAAGAATAAAATAAATATCATTTTTATAAGGATATAACAATATCAATACTGCGGAGGGAATAGCATGTTCAACTGATTTTGGAAATGTAACATCCACTCGTGATTTTGGTAACATCTTGTTTTGAGCTGTTTCACCGGGCAGATCATCTTGGCAATGGATTCTCAGTTTTTCTATTAGTGTATTAATATCAATCATATTTGTAATATTATAATAGTTAAAATTATCAATAATTATACTAAAGTGAGAATAACTGTCTACATATGGAAATAAAACACATTATTTGGGATTGGAACGGTACACTGTTGAATGATAATTGGCTCTCAATCAAAGCAATAAATATTTTATTAAAAAAATACAATCTACTTGCCATAAAGAAAGAAAAATATCTTGAAATATTTACTTTTCCGGTGATTGACTATTATAAAAAATTAGGATTCGCTTTTGATAAAACTCCTTTCAGTATAGTTGGTACTGAGTTTATTGTTGAATATACAAACCGTATGTTTGAAGCTGATTTACAAGATGGAGCATTCGAAGTTTTGAATTATTTTAATGAAATTGGTATATCCCAATCGTTGCTTTCAGCAGCTAAACAGAAAATGTTAGACGATCTAATGAAGTTTCACAAATTAGAAAAGTATTTTCTTAAAGTATCAGGCTTAACAGATCATTATGCCAACAGTAAAATCGATGCAGGTAAATCTTGGATTAAGGAACTGAAACATGATCCTCAAGATGTATTATTAATTGGTGATACTTTGCATGACGTTGAGGTAGCAGATGAAATTGGGACTGAATGTGTACTTATAGCACAGGGTCATAATGCATATGACCGGTTAAAATCTTCCGGCAAGAAAGTATTCCATAATTTACATGAATTTAAAAGATGGTATATTAAACAATGAAATTTTTATCAAAAGAAATTAAAGCAACGTGGTTTATACGAAGTTTTGGATTAAGCAAAGTACCATTAATATTTTATTGTCGCCCCACGGTTATAAAGTTAACAGAAGAAACAACAGTCATAAAAATTCCTTTTAAACGAAGAAATAGAAATCATCTGAGGTCTATGTATTTTGGTGCCTTGTCAGTAGGAGCAGATGTTGCGGGTGGCGTGTTGGCTATGGATTTAATTAGTAAAAGCGGACGTAACGTTTCATTGGTATTTAAAGATTTTAAAGCAGATTTCTTAAAACGTCCCGAGGGTGATACTTATTTTACCTGTAATGATGGACCGTCTGTAAAAAATTTAATAGATGAAGCAACTAGAACAGGCGAAAGAGTAAATATGCCATTAAAAATAACCGCCACTGTCCCTGAAATATCAAGAAATGAGCCAGTGGCGGAATTTATTTTGACCTTATCTTTAAAAGATAAATCTAAAAACTAAGTATTATTTAATTAATCTTCTCAAGTCTCTGAGACCATCACGGATACTTTTCTTTAAAGTTTCCGCCCCATCTATAATTAAATCTAGATCATGAGGGTGTGGAACAGAAGTATTCTTTAGTAATTCTTTAGATTCATCAGATAGGGCATTTACATCGCCGATAGCGCGGGCTGAAATATGCTCAAAAACACTTTCAGCTCCAATTGGTACTTGTTTTATAACTTTACGGGGCTCATTTTGAACTAACTCAATTTCGCCTTCCAATTTTGCTGCTTTATATTGATGTGTTTCAATCAAGGTGCAAGAAATTGTACTCGTTTTAGGAACTTTAATGTCGTTACCTTCTGAATCTTTAACAACATTACCCTTGTCATCTAAAATATATTCCCATCCGTCTTCTATCTCTTTTGATTCCATGCTATCTTTTTGCTGCGCTTGCTCAGGAGACACTTCAATTTTCTTAAGATTTACAACAGTAAAATAATCATAGTATGTGTTATCGCTTGGATTAGTAGTGTGAAATTCAACCCATTCTGAATTAAAATCGGTAACACCGAAGGCCATTAAATCTTTTTTAAATTGATTGGGCAGTTTTAGTTGAGTTTTATTCTCTAATGATACAAAGACTCGACTGATTCCTTTCCAATGTGCTTCTTCAATTAATTGATTGATATTGTTGATATTCCCAGCATATTCTTTGGCCTTCTGAAATTCATAATACGCCTGGCGATATGATTCCTTGTCGCCTTTTTTCATTAATTCATTGGCATGGTTCCAAAAATAATCAGCAGCATTATGTTTTGCCTGAATTATTTCAGAATCATAATCAATATATTCATAGTCTATTGTTTGATCACCGAGTTGTAATGGTAAAACTGAGCTAACTAAAGCTTGTCTGTTTTTTAATTTGGAATATCGCTCGAAGATTTCATCCCAATTATGGGGACTACCTTCTTCCTTTAAAAATTTAATTCTATCATAATCTTGTTGGTTTGCTAACAGATACGCTTTATCCAATACTTCAATTTGTTCTTGGTCAGCAGCGTCTATTCTTAATTTTTTTACGGCTGTTTTAATGGCTTCATCATAATTTCCACGCTGTAATTGTTTAAGGGATGATGCACAACCTACAATTAACATTGCGATAATAGTAAAAGCAATAATTTTTTTCATAATAGTATTCACTCCTAGTCATTAATATTATTAGAGGATAAACTTACAAATAAATGAGGAGTGCTAAGTAAGGCTTTATTGGAGATAATACTATTTCAAGAATATTAGTTTTTTATGCTGCTCTTCATGACCCATTCGAATTTGCATTATATAGATGCCGGCTGTGATCAATTTATTGTGTTTATCAAGACTGTTCCAGGTTATTGTATTATAACCGCGATCATATTTTTTATTATTTATTAGCTTGATAACTTCTTCTCCTAACAGATCATAAATAATAATGGAAACGTTAGTACTTTTTGGCAGGTCAAAGCCGATAACTGTGTCATGGTTAAATGGATTAGGATAATTTTGATCAAGATGCAATTTTGCAGGTGCAAACGAACGCCCGTCTACTTTTAATATAATATTACTATTTATTGCATCGGTATGTAAATCGCCGTCTGAAGCAATAACGCTAAAAGCGTCACTTGCAATTGACACAGTATCAGTTACAGCTAAAATTTCTTTTAAAATATATTCAGTTTTTGTAGAATTTAAACCATATCGTGATAGTGCAGATAAATCACCGTTAAAAATAAGGTCGTATAAAATATCGTCATTTTCAATATCAGAAGATGTTTCCCAGCTGATTGAAAAAGTATTTAAATAATTTGATTTATTAATTACTAAAATTGAATCTTTTTTGGGTGCAATTATATTGAATTCGGAAGGTTCATCATTAATTGAAGTTATTTCGACCGGGATTATGTAGGATGTTGAGTCAATGCCACCAAAATCAGTACCGCCGTTATCTGACATAGTGATTGTTATTGATGATAAACCGAAAACATTTGGAATTGTTGAGAAAGTCAAGGTTGCGGATGTATCTGGACTGCTATAATTAAGTTTAGGATGTGGCAATATATCTATATTGTTCGATTTAACAGACATCGTGATTTGCTGACCTGTTTCCCAAGGTCCTGCTTGAATACCGGTTAATTCTACGATTGTTTCTGAATCTTCAAGTATAGTTATACTATCCAAAAAATTAAATATCGGCGGATCGTTAATTGGTGAAATATGTATATCAAACATTGTTGAGAACGTATCTATACCACCGTTGGAAATTCCACCATCATCTACAATTTGTAAAGTCATCGGAATAATTCCGAAAGCGTTATCAAATGGATCTATTATGACTAATCCGGTATCTACGGGGCTGTTATATTGAATGTCGGTTACATTAACCAAATCTGCAAATGCTTTCACAGAGAGGTTTTGTAATTCATTTGCCGGACCCGCGTCAATTCCTGTAATTGGCAATAAGATGTTATAAGAATCTTCCATTAAATACAAATCTAATATTGGATCAACATGAGGAGCATCATTTACTGATACTACATTAATCACTGCAAAATTTGTATCCAAGCTTGTGCTACCAAAGCTATCTACTACTTTAAATGCAAGTTCTGCATAGTTATCTCCATACTCATCCAAATTAGAAGTAAATATTGGGGTTGAATTATCATCAAAAATAAAGGGGAACTTTAAAGTATCCCCATTAAAGGAGAAGTATTCACTTTGATTGGAATTAATAAAAATAA
>JAUXHY010000141.1 GCA_030621275.1 bacterium
ATCCCACATAGCGGAAAAATATTGTCGGGTGGTGTAGATTCAAACGCACTAAAAAAGCCTAAGCAATTTTTTGGAGCGGCACGTAATATCGAAGAAGGCGGATCATTCACGATTATCGCTACAGCATTAGTTGATACTGGCAGTAGAATGGATGATGTAGTATTTGAAGAGTTTAAGGGTACAGGTAATATGGAATTAGTTTTAGATCGCAGATTAAGTGACCGAAGGCTATTCCCATCATTCGATGTTGTTAGATCTGGAACAAGAAAAGAAGAACTTTTATTATCCAAAAAGGTTTTAGGTCGTATTTGGATTTTGCGCAAATTGTTGAATGAAATGAAAATTGTTGAAGCAATGGAATTTTTACGCGATAGGATGATAAGAACTAAAACCAATGATGAATTTATGGAGACGATGAGCCGATAACTTTGCGGATTCTGATTTAAATCTAATTTATTTATAATCTATATTAAAGTCACAAGGATTACAATCTGTGAAAACAGTTGTAGCGCGATTAATAACTGATAAGCCAGTAAAAAAGACCGCCTACCAAGTAAAGGGCGTCTTTATGAAACAATATCCTAATAGTCCTGTGATACCGATGTTGGATGGTCGTTACCGTGATGAGTTTTTATATCCACGGGTCCAAGTTAAAATATTGAATGAACAGATTTATCTGGTTGGTATTAAAGATGGTGCAGATCCTGTATTAGAAATGACTAAAGAGTTAGAAATACTAAATTTCGGGAATATTACTTTTAACATTTTAGATATAGATATAGAAGAAAGTATTGATCAGTTTAAACATGTTAATCAATTACTCAGGTATAGATTTGTATCACCTTGGGTTGCACTAAGTAAAAACACACAAAATAAGTATAAAATTTTAAAAAACAAGGATAGAATAGTATTCTTAAATCGTTTGTTAGGTCAAAATATTGTGTTTTTAGCGCGGGAGATGGAAATTGAACTAAATGAAAAAGTGTATACTAAGTTAAGACTCGATTCTTTATTCCCAAAACCGGTTTACGAGAATAATTGGGGCTCCTTTTCGGGTGAATTCCAAACTAATTTTGTATTACCAAATTATATAGGTGTGGGAAACGGGATTACCCGCGGTTATGGAGCCATACATGGTTTATACAATCCACAAGACTTTAAATTTGATGAAAATGTATTAAACTCAAAAGTCATTGATAATAAGCCGGTAAATATTATTGAAGATGATGATTTGCGGAGCGTAAAAGTAAAAAATGTACCTAAACCGCGCAGGAAATCTAAAAAAGTACATAGTAAAGGAAAAAGCACAGTTAAAAAAGTATTATCAGAAGAGTATGAAATTGAAGAAAAATCTCTCCTCAAAATAAAAACTAAGCCAAAAAAGAAACCTCAAGAGAAAAAGGAAATCTTAAATGCTCCGGCTATAAGTAATTTTAACACAGTTGAATATCATAAAAAACAACATGACGTATGATGTGTATTGGCTACAAACTTCGTTTTAAATAAAGACTATTGTTTAGTACTTTGAATTATTTTCTATCAGGATTTACAGCAAAACTTGCCGGAACTGAACTTGGCGTAACCACACCTCAACCAGCATTCTCAGCATGTTTTGGAGAAGCATTCCTCTTACTTCATCCAACCAAGCGTGCTAAAGAATTAGTCAAAAGGATGGAAACAAATAACGCAACAGCATATTTAGTTAATATCAGTTGGAATGGAACGAAGAAACAAATATCAATACAGGATACGCGGGCGATTATTGACAGAATATTAGATGGTTCTATTGAAAAAGCTGAAACTACAATACTCCAAATATTCAATTTTGAAATACCAACTGCTTTGGAACAAGTTGATCAAAATATATTGGATCCAAGAAATACTTATGCCGACCCATCTGAGTGGGATAAAAAAGCCACTGATTTAGCCGGATTGTTTATTAATAATTTTATTAAATATACTGATAACGAGGAAGGGAAAAAATTAGTAGCGGTTGGTCATCAATTAGGATAAAACAATGATAACCCGATAAGAGTTTATTGTAATTAACTTTTATTGTTAGATATTTTTATTACTAAGAGCATTTTTGATTCGATGAACACCTTCTTCTATTTCATCAATATCTCTACAAAAACTAATTCGTAAAAATCCGTCTAATCCAAATGCGATCCCCGGCACAGTAATTACTTGAGCAGTATCAATTAGGTATTCAGCCAGTTCTGCAGAGTTTTTAGAATATACACTGAAATCTGCAAAGCAGTAAAATGTACCTTCAGATTTAAATACCTTTACTCCGTTTATTTTACGTAAACCGGAGACTAAAGCATCTCGTTTTATTTCTAACGCTGAACGTAAATTTTCCACACAAGATTGGTCATTTGTTAAAGCAGCTACCGCGGCTTTATCTGATAAAATTGAAGGAGCAGTAGTTTGATGTGCTTGAAATTTTGACATTACTTTTATTAATTTACTATTGGCGACTGCCCACCCCAACCGAAATCCGGTCATTGCGTATTGTTTTGAAACTCCATTAATTACAATCAATTTTGAATCTTCAATTGATTTGGTAACATATTTATAGCTACTTATAGGAGTTTTCCCGTCATAGATTAATCGTTGATATATATCATCCATAATTAAATATATATCCTGTTTTTCGCAATAAGCGATTATATCTTCTATAAATTGTTCTGTATATACAGCGCCCGATGGATTATTTGGACTGTTTATGATTATGGTTTTGGTTTTACTCGTTACAACATTTTCGATGTCTGCAATCACAGGATGATATACGTTATTTGCAGGAATCATGGACTTTGGAATTCCACCGCAAATTTTCACCATTTCTGGATAGCTTACCCAATATGGAGCTGGAAAGACTACCTCATCTTTTGGATTAATAATAGACTGTAATGCAAGAACTAGAGCTTGCTTTGCTCCAATTGTGGCAATAATATTATTATTATGTACCTCTTTTTGGTAATAATCATGTGTATATTGAACGATAGCCTTCTTTATTTGTGAGGTTCCTCCGGCAGGGGTATAGCGTATTTCCCCAGATTTTAGTAAATCTTGTAAGGCATTAATGGCAAATACCGAAGGTTGAGATATTGGTTCTCCACCGCCTAAATGAATAACAGGATTGCCTTTTTGGCGTAAAATTGCAGCTTTCTCATTTAGTTTTAAAGTGGCAGAGGGGGTTAGACTTTTTGCGATTTGACTAATGCTCATAATTTTTAATTCTTTTTATTATAAATTTAAATATGGTTATTAATGAAGTTTGAAAATAGCGAACTTAAAATTACATTAATCTCCGATAATTAAACTATTAATATTCAAATTTGAATAAAATATTAGAAGGATTTAGATTTTTATTTAGTTAAACTCTGCCCCCGTAAATAGAAGAATATTTTATAATTAATTTTATTGAAGTTGAATAGAACAGGAGAATCGGATGAAAGAAAAAATACATCCTGAATACAAACTTGGAACCGTGCGTTGTGCATGCGGTAATACATTTAAAGTTTATAGTACTATTGGCGATCAACGGATAGATATTTGCAATGTTTGTCATCCGTTCTTTTCCGGTAAGCAAAAATTAGTAGATACAGCTGGTAGAATCGAAAAATTTGAGAGAAAATACGGAAAACGCCCAGCCAAGTAGCAAAATATTGAAAAGGACTTCTGTTTTTATTCAAAAGATAGAAGTCCTTTTTGTATCTTTGAGCATTGATAAATATTAAGCGGATGATATGTTTATAAAAAAAATTATAATTAATACATTAATGAAACCATCGATATTAGTTGGTGGGCAAGCAGTGATAGAAGGTGTAATGATGCGTGTTCCGGGAGCATATGCAACCGCTGTCCGCGATGAACACGGAAAAATCCACGTGGACAAACATAACTTTACTTCAAAGGTAGAAAAAAGTAAAACGTGGAAAAAACCGGTATTGCGCGGAATGATATCGCTTTTTGAAGCGTTAAAAATGGGTATGCAAACGCTACAATGGTCAGCGGAAATTGCCACACCAGAAAAAGATAAAAAGAAAGAACAAGGTAAATTGGCAGGATTTTTTACTACCTCGACTGCAATACTTATAGCCCTAGCACTTTTTATGGTAGCACCATATTGGATAACTACAAAATTTTTTTTAGTTAGTAAAGATGCATTTTTGTTCAATGTAATAGCCGGGTGTTTCCGGATAACCTTTTTCATATTATACTTAGTTTTAATATCATTTATGAAAGATGTGAAAAGGCTTTTTCAATATCATGGAGCCGAACACCGCGTTGTATATAATTTTGAATCAGGTAAGGAGGTTACGGTAAAAAACGCTCAGTCTTTTCCGACTCAACACCCGCGTTGTGGAACAAGTTTTTTATTTATAGTAATGATTTCAGCCATAATTATTTTCTCGATTATTGATACAGTTTTTATAGGTTTTTTTGGTAGTCTCACCGTTTTTTCAAGAATCCTATTACATTTATTGATGATGCCCTTAGTAGCTGGTATCGGCTATGAAGTATTAAAAATTAGCGCACGCAATGACGATAATGTAATCTTCCGTATGCTAAGAGCGCCGGGGTTATGGTTACAAAATATAACAACCAAAGAGCCGGAAGATGAAATGGTAGAAGTAGCGATTGAATCTTTGAAAACAGCTTTCGGTGATAGATATAAAGATGTTATCGGTAAAAAATATGTAGCAGAAGCAATAGGAT
>JAUXHY010000066.1 GCA_030621275.1 bacterium
TGCTGCTGATAAATTTCTCTTTAGTGATCTATTTTGATTAATGATGACAAGTATTGTGGATGGAAAAGCTCCAACTACTAACGTAAAAAATTGAAATAGTAATAGCATTCTAAACAACGAGTTGTTAAATGAGAAGAAAAATTCGGAATAAATGAAGTTGCCCAATCCTATGGTAAAAAGTATCAAGAAAATAAATAATAAGTTTTTCCCAACAGTCCAATTCTTTTCATCAAAGAATTGTTTAAATAATTTTGGAATTAAAATTAAATCGAATATTAGAATAAGAAAAGTAGTTACTCCATAACCTATAAATATATATAATTTTAGTGGATTTTCAATCGTACCCAAACCAAATGGTTGAAATATTGTTAAAAATGATGTAACAAATAAACTAATAGGAATAATAATCCACCACTTATTTTCAATTATTGGGTAGGGTTGTTTTAGTAATTTGCTAAGTATACTCATTTATAAATTTTTCAATTTTCATAATACTAGTAAATATCTTCCTTCTTAGAAAAGAAGAATCCAATACCATTATTTGCTGCATGAATTATAATACATGCCCAAAGTGAACCGCCGAGAAATAAAATACTAGATAATAATATTCCAAGAATAAATACAAATAATTGAATAATCCGTTCTTTATCTCTGTGGACCAATGCAAATAGTATTGAGCTAAATATTATACCTATTATTGGATTAGAATAATAATTGATACCTGGTAATATTATACCGCGGAAAACTATTTCTTCAAGGATCGAGCTACTTAATACAAAGTAAATACTAATCAATGTACCAAATTTTGTGATAAGCTTTGTTATTGAATTATCAGGTTTATATTTTGATGTAATAGGTTTAAAGGCAAATTTGTTAATCAGCACTATTAATAAACCGACAGTCAAAATTAAGATAATATCAATCAAACCAAATGATGATAATTTGTTTGTAAGGAAATGTTTTATTGATAATAGGAATTCATTGTTGCTGATTACATAGATTCCTTTCTCAGTATTTGGAAAAATAAGTACTACAAATAATACTATGAGTAGAAAAATGGTTTGATTGATTAGTAATGAACTTTTGGTGACAGCCTGTTTTTTCATTTTCTAACGGAGAATATTAAAATTATTCCCCCAATAGCAAAAATAACATTACCGATCCACGCAGAAATAAATGGATCGAGAACTTCCTTATATCCCAAGGATTGTCCGAATTTTATAAATGCATAATATGCAAAAATGACAAAAACGCTCATACCGGCAGCAAATGCCAATCCACCTTTTTGTTTTGATACGGCTAATGGTAATCCAAATAATATTACAATCAAACTGGTTAACGCAAAAGACACCTTATTATACCGAGCGACTTCCCACCTTACTGTTTTTACACCATTCTCCTTTAATAATAATATTCGTTCGGTTAATTCTTTGTAATTCATTTCATCAGGTGGTTTGAATTGCTTGGTTATGTCATCGGGTGTGAAATTTGCGTTAATTAGTGTGTCACTAGCAGAAATGAGTGTGTTAATTTCTTCACCATTTACATCAAAATTGCGAATAGAATAACTATTCATATTCCAAAGCAGTAGCGAATCATTCCAAAACAATTTTCGTGCATCAATTCTTTTGGTAAGGATTCCATTTTCAAATGTAACTATTGTTGCATTATCTGCTTTCATTCCACTGATGGAATATTTCGCGAGAGAGATGTGTGTTGTTTCGTGTTTTTGTAATAAAACATCATGCAAAATTTTACTGGTACGGAATGTGTTTCTACGCGTTTTTCGGCGCATATGTTTCTGTTCGATTTCAGTTACTTTTTCGTTTCCTATAGTAACAAGATTATTGTCAAGCTCATAGGAGATAAAACTGAGGACAATTCCAGCTAATAATAATGGAATGGCAATTCTATACAGACTAATCCCGGAAGATTTCATTGCTGTCCATTCGTTCCGTTTTGCCATTAGTCCGATACTAAAAACTGTGGCTATTAATGTTGCCATTGGTAAACCGATACTAAAGAACCAAGGTAATGTATAAAGATAAAAAAGAAATATGATTTTTAACTGTACTGAATTATCAATGAATTTGTCGATGTTTTCAATCAAATCAACAATAACAAAGACTGAGACAAAACCCAACATTGCCATTGTGAGAATTGTTATGAATTGTCGCAGTAAATATATATCAAGTTTCTTCATCAGTAGATATTAATTCTAAATAAATTTCTAAATATAAGTTTGCGAATTTAAGTTATAAACATGATATTTTTATGCGATAATAAATTGCACTAATATTGTTAACTCCTCTAACTTTAATGAATAAATGTCGAACCGAATGAAAATTTCCGTAACAATACTATTCTCTTTTGGAATCTTGCTTGCTGAACAAAATGGTGTTGAAGGTTCTCCGAATTGGTTATCGGTTTTACCGCCTTTAGTGGCGATCATATTAGCTTTAGTTACCCGAGAGACTCTAGTATCATTATTTGCGGGGATATGGATTGGAGTAACTATTCTAAAAGCTAATTTAATTGATGGTTTCCTTACCACTCTTGATACATACTTAGTTGGCTCTTTAGCTGACACAAGTCATGCATCTATAATATTATTTACTTTAGGATTTGGAGGTATGATCGGCGTCATATCAGCAAATGGTGGTATGCGTGGTATTGTGGATATTGCGGTTCGCCATGCTAAAACACGCCGTCAGGGACAGATTACAACAGTATTCATGGGTGTAATTATTTTTTTTGATGATTATGCCAATACATTATTGGTTGGCAATATGATGCGACCATTAACTGACAAACTGCGTATTTCACGTGAAAAATTATCATATTTAGTAGACTCTACTGCAGCACCAGTTGCAAGTTTAGCAGTTATTAGTACCTGGTCTATTTTTCAAATGAGTTTACTAAATGGGCCTTATGAACAATTTGGCGTAATTGAGAATCCGTACATAACATTTATTAGAAGTATTCCTTATTCATTTTATTGTTTATTGACTCTTGTGTTTATCCTGATGAATACGATATCACGTAGAGAATATGGTCCTATGTATAAAGCTGAGCGGCGCACTGTTCTGACGGGTGCTGTAATGCAGCCAGGAGCTAACCCGATGACTGACACATCGCAAATTGATTCTGATGATCATTATGGTAAATCATCTCACTGGACAAATGCAATAATTCCAATAATTGGTGTTGTATTTATAGCTATGTTGGGACTATTTGTAACTGGCAAGCGGGCATTAGAAACAGGAGTGACTCCTTCAATTCGTAATATAATTGGCGGAGCAGACTCATATGCAGCGCTGATGTGGGGATCATATTCTGCCGGTATAATCGCAATAATAATAACAGTTAGTAAAAGATTATTATCGCTTAATAAAGCGGTAAATGCTTGGTTAAATGGTGCTCGTTCAATGCTCTTAGGGTGCACAGTTTTAGTTTTAGCATGGACACTCGGAAAAGTTTCTGAAGATTTGGGGACAGCACAATTTTTAGTTGAGATTTCATCAAATTTCTTAACGCCACAAATTTTACCGGCTGTAATCTTCCTTACTGCAGCCGCAATAAGTTTCTCAACAGGTACATCTTGGGCAACAATGTCAATTCTTGTTCCCATTGTAATGCCGATGGCAATGCAGTTGATACAGGGTACTCCCGATGAAATAGTTGCTTCACCCATTTTTGTGAGCACCTTTGCAGCAATTCTCTCGGGAGCGGTTTTAGGGGACCATTGTTCTCCGATTTCCGATACAACAATTTTATCCTCAACCGCCTCAGGATCCGATCATATTGACCACGTACGCACTCAATTACCATATGCTTTAACGGTAGGTATTATTGCACTATTTGTAGGCTATCTTTTCATCGGATTTGGCGGCAATTTATCTATATCAATCATTTTAGGAATTTCATTATCTTTTGCTGTATTAATGATATTCGGTAAACCAATTCGTCGTGATATGAAAACCTAGTTTTAAATTCCGTGCATAGTAACCTAATAACAGAAAAGCAAAATCCACATTCGATGGATATTGATAAATTATCGACTTTGGAAATACTTGAGCTTATTAATAAAGAAGATAGTTTAATTTCAACCGCTGTACAGAAAGCAATATCTGAAATAAAAAAAGTTGTTAAATTTACAGTTACAGCTCTAAAAAATGGAAATCGTATCATATATATTGGAGCCGGCACAAGCGGTAGATTAGGTATTCTGGATGCATCAGAAATTCCACCAACTTTTTCGGCGCCACGAGAATGGTTTACCGGAGTGATTACCAAAGGAGCTGAAGCAGTTTTTAAATCGATTGAATCAGCAGAAGACATACCGAAGGATGCTGAACGAGATTTAAATGCGGTTGGTATGAAAAAGGGAGATGTCCTAATTGGTATTGCTAGCAGTAGTACTACTCCCTATGTAATTGCTGGATTAAAATATGCTAACCAAATTGATTGCCACACCGTTTTCCTTGTGTGCAATCCTAATCCTGTAGAATCTGAAAATTTTGATGTAGTCATTTCAGTAGATTTAGGTCCCGAGATAATAACAGGTTCTACTCGGATGAAAGCAGGAACAGCTACAAAATTAATTTTAAATATGATTTCAACCACTACAATGATTAAAATGGGAAAAGTGTACGGAAATCTAATGGTTGATTTGCAAGTATGGAATGAAAAATTACGTGACCGTGGAACAAGAATCATCGAAAAATTAACCAATCTTAATTATATAGAAGCAGGCAAAGTATTAAAAGAGTCCGGTGGTTCAGTGAAAACTGCCCTTATTATGGTAAATAAATCTTGCTCCAAATTAGAAGCAGAAGAATTAATTGATAAATTTGACGGAAATTTGAGACAAATAATAGGTGATATTTAATTGGTGTATATGTAGAAAAGCTAAAATATAAATGAGAAGTAAACAGGAACAACTTGAAAATCGGGGATATTTAGTTGAAGGATTGGAATCTAAATTTTTGGGACTATCTTTTGAAAAAAGAATTGAACTGTTACAAAGTAAAGTACCAATAAACAGAACGCTTGGAGCAAGGTTATTAATAAACTCAAAGGAAAATGAGACAGTTGAATATTTACTTAATGCATTAAGGATTGAGAAAAAACTATATTCAAAAATAGAGATTTGTAATTCATTGGCTGCATTAGGAAATCTTTCAATAAAACCTTTGATAGGAATGTTAGGACAAATAGGGAATAATCAATATAATAAAGTACCTGAAAAAGAATTTAAAAAAGATAGTTATCCTTTGCCAAGAGATATTGTGAGTAGAATACTCATTAGAATTGGGATAAAAGCATTACCTGATTTACTGAAAATTTTAGATAGCACAAATAGAAAGCAAATAAGTGAAACAATTGATGCTATTGGATATTTATGTTTCTATAATTACAAACCTGAAGTTTATGAAAAGTTGAAGGATTGTTATTTAAAAAATAGCACAGACGATTTAATCAAATGGAAAATTATTCAAGCAATGAGCGGATTTACTAAAAGTAAATCTTTTTTGAAAGAGCAAAAACAACAACTTCAAAATCCAAGGTTAATAAAAGAAATAGAGCGAAGTATAAGTTTGATTCAAAAACGAAAAGAAAAAAATTAAAAATGATATTTATCGTGTGGGATGGTAATGCTTTTAATCTTTTACATTAAATCAACGAAATGCCTTAATTTTACCATTATAAATAATTGGATAAAGGAACGATGAACATTAATAAATATATATTTAGAGAATACGATATACGGGGTGAAGTAAAGACAGATTTCCCTCCGCATGTAGTGGAACTGTTGGGACGCGGATATGGAACTTATATATCAAAATTAGGCGCAAAAAAAGTAGCTTTAAGTGGTGATATAAGATTAACCACTCCCGAACTAAAAAAAAGTTATATGAAAGGGCTGTTATCAACAGGTCTCGATGTTGTGGACATTGGAATTTTACCGTCGCCTGTAAATTATTATAGCATGTGGAAATTGGATGTAGATGGTGCTGTACAGATCACTGGTAGTCATAATCCACCGGAATTTAACGGATTCAAGATGTCATTATTTCAAAAAGCTGTTTATGGAGATGCAATCCAAGAAATTCGGAAGATAATTGAGAATCAAGATTTTATTGAAGGAAAAGGAAATGCTACCGAATATAATATTTTACCGGATTACAAAGCGATGATCCTTGATAAAATAAAAATTGAAAAACCGATGAAAGTTGTAATGGATTGTGGAAATGCTGCAGCCTGTGTAAACGGTCCTGAAATATTCAAAGCACTTGATATTGAAACAGAGGAATTATTTTGTGATATTGACGGGAATTTCCCAAATCACCATCCTGATCCGACAGTAAAAGAAAATTTAACCGATCTGATTGAATTAATGAAAACCGGTAAGTATGATGCAGGAATCGCTTTTGACGGCGACGCCGACCGTATTGGAGTTGTTGATGAAACCGGTGAAATTATTTGGGCGGATCAATTAATGGCACTATTTTTACCGGAAATTGTGGAAGAAGGCGACGAAATTCTGTATGATGTAAAATGCTCGCAAGCTTTAGAAGAAATGATCGAAAAATACGGCGGTACGCCGGTAATGTGGAAAACCGGGCATTCCTTAATTAAACAAAGAATGGCTGAGTTAAAGTGCAAATTTGGCGGTGAAATGAGCGGACATATTTTCTTCGCAGATGATTTCTTTGGTTTTGATGATGCGTTATATGTCGCGGCGCGCTTAATACAATTATTATCAAGAACTAATAAAACGTTATCAGAATTGAAAGCGATATTGCCAAAATATTATTCAACACCGGAAATGCGTATGGCGTGTGAATCCGACGAAGAGAAATTTCGCATCGCCAAAGAGGCGGAAGAATATTTTATAGCTAATTATGACTGCTCAACGGTCGATGGAGTACGAATAAAATTCGGC
>JAUXHY010000265.1 GCA_030621275.1 bacterium
CGCTGCCGGTATTCATCCTCATGATGCCAATAATGCTCCTTTCTGATTCCATATCTTTTCGACATAATCACAAACGGATAGTCCTTCTTTTTGAGCGTTTAGTATTGTTTCGTTTGCTGATATATAACTCAAAGTTCCAGAGCCGCTGTTTGCGGCATTTACTTTAATAAGTTTTAAACTAAAAATTCCAAATATTGAATTAATTATTTTTTTCACGATGTAAGATAATATTGTTTTTCTATTTTGTATCTAAAATTAGCTAAAAATATCTATTCTTGTAATTCTTCTTTTAAATTTTTAAAAGTAATTTTACTTAATTATCACTATAAAATTAATTGGACGGTAAACTATTAAAAATAGATTGTATTTATTGGTGTTGTTCACTGTTTAATAACTTAGAAAATTCTGATACAGTATTTGTAAATATGCTTGACCGGTTTTTAATGATTTGTCAATATTAGTATTATCACCTGCATTATATAACATTTGCCCAGCTAGATTATCATAAACAACCAAATTGTCCTTGGTAAGCCAACCAAAACCATCAACAAATCCGTAATATGCAAAGTCAGCTTGAGTGGAATTAAATACATTTTTACTCCAAATAAAATCGGAATGATCAAAATTTATTTGACTAAAAAGCAAAGCCGCAATATCAGTTTGCGAGGCAAATTTAGTGATCTTTCCGCCGATATATGCATCGTCTAATAAATTAGAATAAATGACAAGTGGAATATGGAACATTTCCGGGTTTTTCTTGTGAATGCGATGTTTGGCATAATGATGTCCATGGTCTGCTGTAAAGATAAATATGGTGTTGTCGAACCAATCAAATTTTGACGATTTGCGAATGAAATCACCTATACTTTGATCAGTGTATGCAGCAGTATTTTTAAATATCATTGCTTGATAGTCTTCTTCATCTTTGAAAATTGGTTCAGTAGGAATTTCAAACGGTTCGTGATTGCTTAAGGTTAAAACTGTTATAAAAAACGGTCTGGAAAAGCTTTTAATATCGTTAAGAACGCGGTCAAAAACTACGTGGTCATGCGCTCCCCATTTGGAATTTTTTTCGACGTTTTTAAAGTTTCGTTGATCTATCAACGATTTGTATCCACTTTCTATCACCAATCCTCTGATATTTGCAAATTCGGTCTCACCGCCATAATAAAATGATGAAAGATAACCCTGTTTATTAAACGTATGTGCTAAACTGGGAAAATTTTTATAAATGTGATTATATTTAATAATACGGTCAACGGGAAGTGATGGATAGCCATTCAATATCGCTGGTAGCGATTTAAATGTTCGGTTACCCGATGCGTAAAAATTTTGAAAGGATACTCCCCTTCCGATCAATGAATCAAGATTAGGCGTAACATCGGGCAATCCGCCTAACGATTCCACAATGTCAGCTGTGTAACTTTCAATTATAACTAATACAACATTAGGATTACCGCGTAATTCAAAAATAGATGTTGTGTCACTAATGGATCGTAGCTGATAATCGCTTAAAAGTGAATCTGCTTTAGCAGGTGTAAAACGAAGATAGTGATCACGGTTTTCGGGTTGTTCAAATAAGCTGTATGCTAAATTCCAAGTTGGATTTATTGCAGTATTATTTAGAATATCGTGCGTACTAAAATAGGCAAAGCTGGGGTTCATCGGTGCCAATTGAACGCCACCACGTACACCAATCACTAACAACGTAAAAAGTACAAAATAAAATAAAATAAGTTTTAAAATTCTAATATATAATTTATCGCTACTCGCGGTTACTGAGAATCTTTGTGGCAACTTTAATATATGATTATAAAGCAATATACCCAATACCATAAATATAGTTGAAATAATAAATAACGGTATTACCGGTGAACTCGAGATAGATGCGAGAATTTCGTTTGGCGTATTAAAAAAGGATAACGCTTCATTGTTGATTTTAGATCCCCATTCCTTGTAGATCTGCACATCGGTTACAGTAATAAGGGGGATTATAATTATCCACAAATATGAATAGTAAGTAATGATTTTTGATATGAATTTTTTATGGATGAGTTCATTGATTAATAGTAGAAAAAAGATTATTACAAAGATATAACAAATGGCTGAAATGTCAGGTCGTAAACTGAAGCCTGGTACCTTAGCTATTTGTGTAAATGGGAGTCCTGCGAATTTTTGATAGTGATACACAGCAAAGAATAATCTAAGGATTTGGAAGAATGCCAGCCAGAATATAAAATATAAAGATATATCTTTAATCCTTTTTGTAATACTGAAATGTGAGGGATTGGTATTCATGATCAGGTGAAATTTAAATTAAAAATTGGGATTGTGCATTTGTAGTTATGGTTTAATCTTGAATATTAAAATTTTCGGAAAGATTTTCAGGATTCCAAAAAATTAATTGATTACTTGACGGAGACATTATAGATAAAGTTAATTATATAGAAATAACATAACCAAAGTAAATTACTGTATGTTAATCGACTCACATTGTCATCTTTATATGGGTTCTTGGTCTAAAAACCTTGATGCTCTTTTGGCCCGTGCTAAAGAACACAGTGTTGACAGAGTCATTTGCCCGGGGATTGATATAGAAAGTTCTTGGCGAAGTTTATCGATTGCTCAAAATCATAAAAATGTATTTGCCGCTGCCGGTATTCATCCTCATGATGCCAATAATGCGCCTATCGA
>JAUXHY010000043.1 GCA_030621275.1 bacterium
AATCAGGAAAGATATCGAAGCAGAAACGATAGGTAATATGGTTATTGTATTAATAAAAGGTTACTTATTCATAAAAATAAATGAATCGAAATTACCTACTTATCAATTTGGTTCAGATAAACAAATGATTGATATATTTATAAAAGGAATTAGGGCATAAATGATTTATCATAGTTTACATACATCTTTGTATGTATTATTAAAAAATAATGGATAGAAGAAAATATGAAGATTAAACAATTATTAAGGAAATTTGCTCCAATAATTATTGTAATTATTGTATCAGTTTTGGTGGTTGTGTTATTACGAAGTATGAAAAAACCACCTAAGAGGATGATGAATAATAACAGCACTTTATCAGTTTCTACTATAGATGTAAATATTGATGATATACAATTAAAAGTGCCGGTGATAGGAAAGTTGCTTGCACGTAATCATGTCCAAATCTATGCTGAAGTAGGGGGAATATTAGAACAAGGACAGAAACAATTTTTGGAAGGTGTTTCATATAAAAAGGGTGAAGTATTATTATCAATTAATTCTAAAGATGCTGAATATAATTTAATGTCGCAAAGAAGTACTCTGCTAACTCAGGTAGCCCAATTATTACCTGAGATGAAATTTGACTTTCCAGAAAGTTTTATTCAATGGGAGAATTATTTAGCTAATTTTAATGTTGAACAAGAAATTGAGCCTTTACCTGAGCCATCTAATGATAGGGAAAAGTATTTTGTTGCCGGTAAAGGGATTTATCAAACATACTATAATATTAAAAATTTTGAGAACACGTTTAGTAAATATCGTATTAAGGCGCCATTTAATGGTATTGTTGTATCCAGTAATATTAAACCGGGAACTCTAGCCAGGGTTGGACAACCTTTAGGGGAGTTTATTAGTAATTATGTCTATGATTTGGAATCTGGTGCGACAGTGGAGCAAGCAGCTTTAATTAAAATTGGTGATAAAGTGAATTTAAATTCAGAAAATATTGTCAAAACAATTAAAGGAAAAGTAACTCGGATAAATACCAATGTTGATCCGAATACCCAAATGGTTAATATTTACATAACCATTTCCGGTAGTGATTTATGGGAAGGAATGTATTTACAGGGAGATATTTATAGTTCAACTATTATTAGTGCAACTGAAATCCCCCGTAGAATTATAACTAATAATAATACGGTGTTTGTAATTACTGATAGCCTTGCTACTGAGCAAAAAATAGAAATAATCTCGCTTAATGGCGATACTGCAATAGTAACGGGTTTAAATGATAGTACTAAATTAATTACCAAATCGCAGAATATTTATAGCGGACAAAAAGTAAATATTCATTAATTCCACTTTATAATCAACATATAAATTTAAAATAATCTTTAATATAATAATATGAAAAGACTCATTGAATATTTTATTAAATATCCTGTTTCAGGTAATGTAATAATATTTTTGATATTAGCTCTCGGATATTTTGGTTTTATCAGTTTAAAATCTACGACGATGCCTCAAACTGACCCCGGTAATATATTAGTCACAGCTCAGTATCCGGGGGCATCTCCTGAGGAAATTGAACAAGGAATAATTCTCAAAATTGAGACCAATCTACGCAGTGTTTCAGGTATAAAAAAAATAAGTTCAACTTCACAAGAAAATTTTGGTAGAGTAACAGTTGAAGTTATAAGCGGGTACAATACAGATTTGGTATTACAAGATGTTCGAAATGCAGTAGATGCTATTAACTCATTCCCGACAGGTATGGAACCGGCTAATATAAGCAAATGGGAGTTTAGATCAAGAGCCATTGATTTTATGATAAGCGGTTTGGTGGATCTTAAGATACTAAAGAATAAAGCTAGATTAATTGAAGATGATTTAAGACAAATTCCAGGCATTAGCAAATTAACTATCAGCGGATTTCCCGATGAAGAAATTGAAATAGCATTCCGTGAATCCGATTTACGAACATATAATATAAGCTTCAATGAAGCTGCTAATGTAATTAGAGCAGCCAATATTGATCTTACAGGTGGTACAATTCGCGGAGAAGATGAAGAGTTATTTATTAGGACAAAGCAGAAGCAATTTTATGCAAATGATTTAAAAGATATTATTCTAAGGACATCTAATAAGGGCGCTATTGTTAGGTTGAATGATGTAGCTAATGTAAGAGATAAATGGTCAGAAGATCCAAATCGTGTTTATGTAAACGGAAATCCGGCGGTCTTGATCAGTGTGCAGTTCACCGCCAATGAAGATATTATACAAATCACGGATTCTGTAAGAGAATATTTAAAGATATTTAATGCTCAAAATGATGTTATTCAAACTACAATTATTAACGATGAGTCGGTTGGTGTTAAGACGATGCAGCGGATTCTCTTAAATAATGGAATATTGGGATTTTTATTTGTTATGATATTCTTAACTATATTTCTTAATAGAAGTTTATCCTTTTGGGTGGCAATATCAATTCCATTATCATTCATGGGTATGTTTTTTCTGGCATCTATATATGGTTTAACGCTTAACAGGATGTCATTATTTGGCATGATCTTAGTTATTGGTATCCTAGTGGATGATGGTATTGTTATTGGTGAAAATATTTACCAACACTTTGAAAAAGGCAAAAAACCTGTAAGAGCTGCTATAGATGGTACTTTAGAAGTAATACCTGCTGTATTTGCAGCGGTATTAACTACGATTATAGCTTTTACATCAATGCTATTAGTTGAAGGGATATTTGGACAATTATTCCGAGAAATGGCGTTTGTTGTAATAGCAACTTTGACAATTTCATTGATAGAAGGTGCATTGATTTTACCTGCACATATTGCCCATTCTAAGAAATTGGCTAAAGATAGTAAAAAATCTCGTTTTGAAAGATACATGAAAAAGAAAACGATGAGCTTTAGAGATAAGTTTTATACACCAGTTCTAAAGGGTGCAATTAATAATAAATTGTTAACTCTAACTATTGTAACCGGATTATTTTTTATTACAATAGGTGCTCTTAATGGCGGGATAATCAAAATGGGTTCTGGTGGATTTAGAAATGTAAATTATGCCAATGTTAGTGTCGAGATTCCCCCGGGTACTCCTGAAAAGGTTACATTAGAAGTGTTGGATAGAATTGAAGCATCAGCAAAGAAAGTAGGCGATAGATTCAGTAAAAAAGATGGAAAAAATGTTGTAACAAGTATAGTAAAAAGTATTACTTCATCAAACACCGGATCAATTAATGTAAATTTGATAAATACTAAAGAAAGATCATTTATTTCCACCGAATTTTCTAACGCTTTACGGAAAGAAGTAGGACAAGTACCAGAGGCTTTGAGAGTTAATTATGTTGAACAAAGCCATTTTGGTAAACCGGTATCAGTTTCTTTACTTAGTAATAATTTTGAAGAATTAAATGGAGCAACAGCAGACCTTAAATATGAACTTGAACAATTATCCGAATTAAAAAACGTTATTGATAATAATCAAGTTGGAATGCGCGAAATAAAAGTTGTGCTTAAAGACAAAGCTTTTCTTTTAGGATTAAACCTTCAGGAAGTTATGAGTCAAGTTCGGAGTGGTTTCTTTGGCGCGGAAGTTCAAAGAATAAATCGTGGATTAGATGAAGTGAGAATTTGGGTTAGATATGAAAAGGAGGACAGAGCAACAATTGGTAATCTAGAAGATATGAGAATTCGTACGGCAAATGGTTTATCTATACCACTAAATGAAATTGCGATATTAACATTCGAGAGAAATCTCACATCAATTAACCATTTAAATGGACGACGTGCAATAACGGTAGAAGCGGATGCTATCGATAAATCAGTGAATATTGCTGATATTAAAAGTGAATTAGAAAATGTAATTCTTTCAAAAATTCGATCAAAATATCCAAGTATTCAATATTATTTTGGTGGGCGACAAGAGAGAATGAGCGAGCTAATAGGTTCATTAAAATTAATTTTCCCGACAATCTTAGTCTTATTATTTGCAGTTATTGCATTAACATTTAGATCATTTCTCCAAACACTTTTAATATTTGGTTTGGTTCCACTTGGTTTTATTGGATTGGGATGGGGTCATGCAATCCACGGAGTGGCGATAGATATGCCATCTTATTTTGGTATACTGGCATTACTCGGAATAATTGTCAACGATTCTATAGTATTAATTAATACTATAAATCGATATTTACGAGACGGAGAAAAATTTATGGAAGCAATAATGCACGCAGGTATCTCAAGATTCCGCCCAATTGTACTTACTTCGCTTACGACAATGGCAGGATTATTTCCATTGATAATAGCTAACGATCCTGATGCTCAGCACATAGTACCAATGGCAATTTCGGTTGCATATGGAGTACTGGTTGCTACTTTCCTTACGTTATTAATACTTCCAGTTTTATTGGTTATTATTAATTCAACAAAACGTCAAATTGGTAAATTTAAAACAGGTGAAATGCCAAGTAGGGAATCGGTAGAAAGAGCTGTACAGGAATTAGATGTTAACAATCTAATTTAATTGTTATACGTATTATATTGAAAATAATAAGATTTTATTCGAGTTTTTAGCCATAATTACCAATGTCATTATCTAGAACGACGTCAAAACATAATTATCGTTCATTCCTGTTTCATGCCGCGTTCTTGGCATTTGCACAAAATTTTATAGATATTGATACTGTAATACCTTCTATGATAGTTGATGCAGGAGGTGGAGCTGTGCATATCGGGATAATGACCGCAATAATGTTTGGTGGTTCTAGTTTAACACAGTTACTATTTGCTCCTTTTATTAGTAATTATTCGTTCAAAAAGAAGTTTTTATTACTGGGAATTAATTCAAGGATATTATCATTATTAGTATTGGGTCTCATGCTAATATTCTCATATAAAATTACCGGTTCATATATTGTATGGGTGATTTTGCTATTCTTAACGATCTTCTCCTTAGGGGGCGCATTTGCAAATATAAGCTATACAGATATCTTGGGAAAATCTGTAGTCCAATCTTCGCGTAAAAAATTCTTCTCAATAAAACAGGTAATCGGTGGAATAATCTTATTTATTTCATCGCTAATAGCGAGACAAATATTAATATCAAATGAGTATCCCACCAGTTATGCATATATGTATTTTATTGCATTTGGTGCATTATTGATTGCCTCACTGGGGTTTTGGAAAGTAAAAGAAACTATTCCATCAAAAATGGAAGTAAAAAGTGTAAGTAGGTTTTTTGTTTTAATAAAAAATGAACTACGCAAAAATCCGCGATTGAAATACTTCCTCGGTTTCGTTAATACAATGGGTGTGAGTTTAACATTACTTCCCTTTATTATGTTATATGCAAAAGAAAATTATTTAGCACAAAGTGCTGAAACTGGAATGTATTTATTATATAAGGTCGTGGGAGGTGTGGTAATGGGATTCGTCTTGTATTTAATTTCAGGACGCTATAAATATAAGTATTTATTATACGGAAATACTTTTTTAGTGTTATTAATTCCTATGATTATTTTATTGTCTAGTTCAACACCATCATTTACTGTAATATTTTTCATCGGAGGAATGATATATTCAATATATAGTATTTCGCTTAACGGAATACTATTAGAAATATCCGGCAATACAAATAGAGCACTTTATACAGGAATTGCTGGAGCTGGAAGTATAATTCCTGCTATTTTTCCGTTGATAGGAGGGCAGATAATTAAGGACTATGGGTTTTCTCTTTTTCTGACCATTTTCATATTAATTATTATATGCTCAATATTTTTTATTTATAAATTAAATTGTGACAAATAGAGTAGAAATAATTAATAAATTAAATTATACTGTTTTGGTATACTATTGTTAAATTGTACTATATTTATAGATTCAAATGATGAATATTCTTAAAAATATCGCAAAATTCTATATTAATGGGTTTAAGAATTTAGAGAAGCTAGGTATAAGACTTTGGGTACTTATATTAATAAAACTTTTTATCATATTTGTAATTCTTAAGATATTTTTCTTCCCAAACTTTCTCGATAATAAATTTGATAACGATAAAGATAAAAGCAAATACATATTTGAACAAATAACATAGGAGGTAGATATGGCTGAATTCAATTTGGCATTAGTTGATTGGTCACGAGCGCAATTTGCTCTTACTGCTCTTTACCATTGGATTTTTGTACCATTGACACTTGGTTTATCATTTATTGTAGCATTTATGCATACAATCTATTATAAAACCGGTGATACTAAATGGAAAAATATGACAAAGTTCTGGATGAAGTTATTCGGAATAAATTTTGCAATTGGAGTGTCAACAGGAATTATTCTTGAATTTCAATTTGGTACAAATTGGTCAAATTATTCTTGGTTTATGGGTGATATATTTGGAGCACCATTAGCCATTGAAGCGATTCTTGCGTTCTTTTTGGAATCAACATTTATTGCAGTAATGTTTTTTGGATGGGAGAGAGTAAGTAAAAAATTCCATATGATGTCATCGTGGTTAGTTGCAGTTGGATCAAATTTATCTGCTCTTTGGATACTAATTGCTAATGCATGGATGCAAAATCCTGTTGGAATGAAATTTAATCCTGATACTGTAAGAAATGAAATGGCAAACTTTTTTGACGTTGCTTTATCATCAACAGCAGTACATAAATTTCTACATACGGTTAGTCAGGCATATGTAATTGGAGCGTTATTTGTAGTGGCAATTAGTGCTTGGTTCCTATTAAAAAAGCGACATATTGATTTCGCGAAGAAAAGCATTTTGATCGCATCTATCTTCGGATTGTTGTCCATTGGTTTTGTAGGATTAACAGGTGATGGTTCTGCTTATGATGTTGCTCAAACTCAGCCAATGAAACTTGCAGCTATGGAAGGACTTTACGATGGTGAAACCAATGCTGATTTAGTGGCTGTTGGTATTATAACCGGTAAAGATAGCGATAAAAAGGTTACCGGAATCAAAATTCCTAGTATGTTATCGTGGCTTTCCCATAAAGATGTAAATGCTTTTGTTCCTGGTGTTAATGATATAGTCAATGGAAATGAGGAATATGGTATCCTTTCAACAGAAGCACGAATGCAAAAAGGGAAATTATCTATTAATGCTTTATCTGATTATAAAATAGCAAAAAATGAAAATAATAGTGAATTGGCTGTGGAAAAATTAGCTGAATTTGAGTCGAATTATGAACATTTTGGCTATGGATACTTTGAGAATAAAGAAGAGGTAATTCCAAATGTACCAATAGTATTTTATTCGTTTCATATAATGGTTATTCTTGGATCCTTTTTTGCTTTGTTGTTTGCATGGTTATTATATGCAAGTTTAAAAGACAAATTAGAAAATAATAGATTACTGTTAAGGATTTCGGTATGGTCAATATTATTGGGATACATTGCTACCATGCTTGGATGGGTAGTAGCTGAAGTTGGTCGCCAGCCATGGACAATACAAGATATATTACCGGTAACAATGGCAACATCAAATTTAGGTGTTGGTTCTGTCCAAACTACATTTTTTATTTTCTTAACATTATTTACTGTTTTATTAATAGCTGAAATAAAAATAATGTTTACCCAGATCAAAGCGGGTCCTGAGGAAGGAGGTAAAAATGTTTAGTAATCTTTCATATTTCGAATTACAGCAATACTGGTGGATAATTATGTCAGTATTAGGTGCTGCGCTTGTATTTATGATGTTTGTGCAGGGTGGACAAACTTTAGTATGGCAATTAGCAAAAACTCAAAAAGAAAGGTCGATTTTAATTAATTCGATTGGTCGAAAGTGGGATCTTACATTCACCACATTAGTTACTTTTGGTGGTGCCTTTTTTGCATCATTTCCACTGTTCTATTCAACAAGTTTTGGTGGAGCATATTGGGTTTGGATGATTATATTATTTAGTTTCATATTGCAAGCAGTATCATATGAATATCGCTCAAAAGCGAATAATCTA
>JAUXHY010000072.1 GCA_030621275.1 bacterium
GGGTAATGTTGGTAATGGTTGGTTCATCGGCGGTGGCGGATATGGTTATGAAAAAATTCAAAAAATCTCCGTTGATGGTGGCACAAGACGTTATGAATATCTAATCGGCTTTGGCGGTATGACCGTTAATAAAAAAATCGCGCTCGCAAAAAATGTTATAGTTGATTTAGGATTGCTTATCGGTGGTGGAGAGGCTTCATTAGAACTTCGTCAAACCGATGGTGATTATTCGTGGAATGCTGATTTTGATGACAATCCTAATTACTATTCATTAAAATATCGGAAAGCGTTCCTAGCGTACCAACCAACCGCTGGTGTGTTAGTTCGTATACTTCCATGGATGGGTATCAAAGGTTCCGTAGGCTACCTTGGTTCCTTTGCAATTAACGAAGAATGGAAAGATGATTATTTTGATTATACCGTTGGTGGTAATTCACCGAAAACCTTGGGCGGAATGACTTACTCCTTGGGTGTTTGGTTCGGACACTAATCAATCCTCCTAGAATGGTAAAAGTGGTCGGTTATGGTGACAACCGACCACTTTTTTTTATGTCTAAGATGATAGTACAATTAAGTCAATTATTATTTAATTTATATTATGGAAACAGGAATTTTTGCTGCATTTTCAAAAAAAGTAATAAGTACAATTATTGCTGTGGGATCCATGTTCTATTCAAGGATAGATGGGGTAACACCTACCATGAATTCTCCTGAAATCCAATATAAAAACGATTATATTTATATTTCCACGATTATAGAAAATTGTTATACGGAAGACCTTAATCAAATTTTCTATTCAGGTAATATGATACCAATATATTTCTCCGTTGATTTATATCAAGTTGGTCAAAAAGATCCTGATTCAACATATAACTTTTATCACGCTCTTCAATATTCACCAATCGGAGATGATTTCACAATTTTTTACTCTGAATTTAATGAAACCATATCATCACTTAATCTTGATCAGGCTAAAACTTTACTCCCGATGATAACAAACTACAGAACAACATCTTCCAAAAACATTGATAATAATAGAAATTATTATATAAAAATTACAGCTTGGTTAGATAAGATTCATCTCGAAGGCATGGAAGAAGAGTTAAACCTTTTATATTATTGGAATAGTATCAAACCGAATAGCACATCTACCGTTTTTACTAAATCTGATTTCCAAATATGAGATTTCGTCTTCCATCTTTCCGTTCGCAAATAATTCTTTTGGTAGTTCTACTAATTGTAACATCAGTATTGTTCTTTCGAGAGTATTTTATAAATAGTTTTCAATCGTTTTCTGATACTTCAGAAACATTAAGTATAAATGAAAAATCTCGTAAGTTATATGAAGGTTACAATTTTCAAATAGACAAAATCAATCGTGAACAATTTCGGAGAGATATCGAGGAAATAATGTCTACGGAAAATCAGAAAGCTATTGCACGCCGCGTATTTATCAATGAAATAGAACTTTATTCAAAATTTATATTTTTTTTCCTAATAGTAATCGTAATTATTCTCTTCTTAGTAAGTTTTTATTTTATAACACGACCACTTAAACGATTGCAGGACGCAACTTTACAACTAGCACAAGGAGATTTGGCTGTAATAGTTAAGGAAAGTAGATTTTCACCTTTAAACGACTTAATTGTATCTTTTAATAACATGTCACATGAACTACTATCAAATAGGAAAAAATTAATTCAAGCTGAAAAGGACGCTGCATGGCGCGATATGGCACGTATTTTAGCACATGAAATAAAAAATCCCCTAACTCCAATTAGACTATCCCTTGAACGTTTAGAAATAAAGTATGCATCAAAATCCAAAGACTTAGATGACGTTTTTTCAAATGTTACAAAAGTAATACACGAAGAAATTGACAACCTGCAAACATTCGCTAGTGAGTTCTCAAAATTTGCTAGGTTACCTGAAGCGGTTATGAAACATTATAATATAAATCAACAAATAGAAGAAATTTGTACACCATATCAAACAGAATTAAGAATTGATTTAAAATTGTATGAAAAACTTCCTTCAATATTTGCGGATAAAATCCAAATTAAACAAGTATTAGAAAATTTAATTCAAAATAGTATAAATGCAACAAAAGATAATTTTATTATTAAAATTAATACAAACTTTACTGATTCAAATATCAGTATTTCAATACAAGATAATGGTCATGGAATTGAAACAAAAGATATAAGCGAAATCTTTAACCCATATTTTACAAAAAGTCGTGGTGGTACTGGACTTGGTTTAGCAATCGTAAGGCGTATTATTGAAAACCATGGTGGTAGTATTAATGTAGCAAGTAAAATTGGAGTTGGGACCACTTTTAACTTATCATTCCCAATCGTACACAATCAGGAGCAATGTTCATGAAAATTTTAATTGTTGATGACGAAATTAATATTAGAATGACCCTAAAAGATATATTGGAAGATGAGGGATATGAAACTTGTGTAGCCGGAACCGGTGAAAAGGCAATCAAAATTGCCTCAAAGGAAAATATTGACATGATTATCCTCGATGTTAAACTTCCCGGTATTGATGGAATTGAAACATATACAAAAATCCACAAAGATAAACCAGAACTAGATGTGCTCATGATTTCTGGACATAGTGATATATCTACAGCAGTTTCGGCCGTAAAAATAGGAGCTTATGATTTTCTTGAGAAACCACTTTCAATGATAAAAATCTTGACTGCAGCTCGAAATATTAAAGAAAAACAATCATTAAAAAATAAAGTTGTTCAGGAAGAAAATGCTCAGTATGAAAAAAATAAATTGATCGGTGAGTCACCACAGATCAAAAATGTTTTATCATTAATTGAAAAAGTAGCTCCAACTGATTCAAAAGTATTAATTCGAGGTGAAAGTGGTACCGGAAAAGAACTTGTCGCATTTGCGATTCATCATAATAGCACGCGTAATCGAAAACCGTTTATAAAATTTAATTCAGCTGCTATTCCTTCTTCATTAGTAGAAAGTGAACTTTTTGGGCATGAAAAAGGTGCCTTTACGGGAGCTGAATCACAAAAACTAGGCAAACTAGAACAAGCCAATAACGGAACACTTTTCCTTGATGAAATAGGAGATATGGATTTATCTGTACAGGCAAAAATACTGCGAGTTATCCAGGAAGGTACATTTGAACGAGTGGGCGGCAATAAAACAATAAATATTGATGTGCGATTAATTGCAGCAACCCACAAAAGCTTGGAAGAAATGGTGCAAAAAGGAACTTTCCGTGACGACTTATTTTATAGACTTAACGTTGTTCCAATATTGATTCCATCATTACGTGAACGGGAAGGTGACATTGAAATTTTAACCGAACATTTCCTTGAATATTATTCACGAGAATTCAAAACACAGAAAAAAACAATTTTACCTTCTGCAATGGAAAATCTAGCACAATATTCCTTACCGGGGAATGTTAGAGAATTAAAAAACATTATCGAACGACTATGTATTCTTGTTACAAAAGATTTTATCACCAAAGATGATATTGCACCACATCTCTTACTAAAGAAGTCATCTTCTGAATTAGATATTGCAACAGTTGAAGGTAAATCCTTCAAAGAAGTAAAATTCAATTTTGAAAAAAAATTCTTACAACAACAATTAAAACAATATCATTGGAATATAAGTTTAATCGCAAAAAAACTTGGTATACAACAACCCAATCTTTCTAGAAAAATCAAAGAATTAGGACTATCCAAATAAAGTTAACAAATAAAATTAATATATAGTCAATAATATCTGCTGTCTAGTTATTTTTTTGTTTTATTTGCCTAATTCGTTGTAATTGCTTTGTATAATCAGTGGTTTTTTATATTCAAATATTTTTTTCAAATCATTTCTACTATACTACAGCTAATCGGTAGAATCCACTTTTTATTGATAATTAGACAATTATATCGTATAATAATTAATTAAAATATACGAATTATTGTATTTTATGCCTTATTGAGACTCAGTGGAAGGTAATTCTATAATTACAAGTACACGGTGAGGTGTACTATGAAATATGTGACCTATAATGGGGGCATTCCTTTTAGTCAGATTTCTGCATCTTTTCTACAAGATGTTCTATTCAATAACAACCAACAACGTACAAGGAATATCAATATTATGAAAAAAATACTAATACTTTTAGTGTTAATAATATCCTTACCACTACATGCGCAGGATATAACAAATAAATTAGGCGGTAACACCGCCAACGAAACCTATGATGTAACCGATTCCAATGATAATCTGCTTTTTCGTGTACAGGGTGATGGAAATGTAGGTATTGGGATAATAAATCCAACTTATAGTTTAACAGTTCAGAAAGATCTTGGTATAACAACAGGCGAACATTTCTTCGCAAGTTTTTTTCTTCCTGGCGGTGATGCACAAACATCGATAGGATATAGAGCGGATGGAACCAACGTAACTCGATCCATTGTGCGCGCTGGCAATAATCGTCCTCTTGACCTTGGAACAACAGGTAGTCGACAAGCTTTATCAATTTTAGATAACGGTAATGTTGGTATTGGTATTATAAACCCCGATGAGAAACTCCATATAGCAGGTAACATGAGACTTAATGGCGCTTTAGAAGATAAAGATGGAGAGGCGGGTACAGCAGGACAAATACTATCTTCCACTGTAACGGGAACCGATTGGATTGCAGCCCCAACAAGTAATTCAGGATGGTCTCTTACCGGAAATGCGGGAACAACTGCCAGTAAAAATTTTGTAGGTACTACGGATGACATAGCTCTTGAATTTAAGGTAAACGGAAATAGAGCAATGCGTTATGAACCAGATGCATTAAGCCCCAATATAATAGGTGGCTATAACGGTAATAGTGTAACTGGTGGTGTTTACGGTGCATTTATTGGTGGCGGAGGTTATACGAGTTATGAAAACACGGTTACTGCCAATTATGGCTCTGTTATTGGTGGCCGAAAAAATACAGCAAGTGGTGCCTATTCTACCGCTATGGGGCGTGAGTCAACAGCAAGTGGAGAAACATCAATTGCTATGGGTGTGGCTACAACAGCTACCAAAAAAGCCTCAGTAGCAATGGGAAATGAAACTATAGCTAGCGCAATTGCAGCTACAGCCATTGGATCGCAGACATTGGCAAGCGCAACAACTTCTACAGCCATGGGATATAAAACAACAGCAAGCGGAGCTATCTCTACAGCCATGGGATATCAGACGACAGCAAGCGGAGAATATTCAACAGTAATGGGTAATTTTACTGTAGCTGAATCATTTAGTTGTTTAGCAATCGGACAATATAATGTTGGTGGCGGACATGCCACACTATGGACATTAACAGACCCATTATTTGAAGTAGGTATCGGTACAAATAGTAGTGATAAAAAAAATGCAATGACTGTATTGAAGAATGGAAAAATAGGTATTGGTACAACGACTCCCGATGCAACCTTGGATGTTAACGGTACAGTTAAAATGTTTGGTAAATGGGATGATACCTCGTATAAACCGGAGGCTACTTATTATACAAAGACTGATGGCTTTGTATTGGCTTCATTTATGAGCGTTGCCGGAGGTAAAATAACAATCAGTGGAAGAACTGATACAAATTTAACACCAAAAACCACTAGAGTACTTGAAAGCAGTATAGGAATCTTAGGAGAAATAGCTTGGGTAAGTATTACAATGCCAGTGAAACAAGCGAATTATTGGATGGTAGCTTCAGAAGGTACTAAAATTGATAAATTCGTAATTAATTGGATTCCATTAGGGCAATAGAAATTGAAAATAATAAAATATTTAATAATTACTTTTGTATTAATTAGTATTGGATTTACGCAAACTGAAAGTATAATTACAATACATGGTAATGGTAATTCTTTAGAATCTGCTCATATAACAGTTACAACTGATGCATATAAATGTCCGGGTACTCCGGGACAATATGTAGTTGAGAGCGGTGCTTCATTAACTACGTGGGACCCATCCGCAATTTGCGGTGCAACCACAAGTGGGTCTGGTGATATTGCTCTACCGGTGGAGTTATCAGAGTTTACGGCAGAACAGGTCGGCTTTGCAGTACTTCTTAAATGGACAACCGAGAGCGAAATAGAGAATCTTGGTTTTATGATAGATAGAAAAACCGTCAGCACCGAGTGGAATGAGATAGTAAGCTATAAAACTGATGAAACATTACTTGGACAGGGAACTACATCAAGTTCTACTGACTATGAGTATTTGGATAAGTTTTTGATGCATAATACCACTTATGAATACCGGTTATCCGATGTTGATTATAATGGTATATTTACCTACCACGCTACAAGAGAGATAACAGTAGAAACCATTCCTGAAGTACCAAAGATAGAAAAGTTTACTGTATTGCCTGCTTATCCAAATCCATTCAATCCTACTACGACTATTAGATATGGATTAGATACTGATAGCTATGTTACGGTTCATATATATGATATATCAGGACAGTTGATATCAACACTAATGAACACAAACCAAATACAAGGTTGGCATTCTGTTGTATGGAATGGAACAAATCAATATGGTGAGAAAGCACCTGCCGGAATGTACATTAGTAAGATAACATCAGGTGATGAAGTTAAGACCATGAAGTTGATGTTGTTGAAATAGTATCGAATAAGTAATGAAACTAAAAAGCCCTGCTTAGTTGTGGGGCTTTTTTATGTCAAATATATAAAAAATTAAGTAATACTGGCGTATTGCAGTTTCTTTACAATATCTCTAAGCGTAACAACAATAGCAGCAACCAA
>JAUXHY010000177.1 GCA_030621275.1 bacterium
GCATAATCAGACAAATAGAATTCTTCCCCGCCAATTGTTGCTAATTTAAAATCAGGAGCTTTGATCTCATTATTACGTTCCCTCTCGGACTCATTTTTCAAACTTGTTTCTTCTGTTTCTTTAATATTATTATCTGATGAACTATTATTAGTATCATCTTTTGCATTACAACCTGAAACAATTAATATACTTCCTAACAATAATATTAATAATGATTTATTCATTAACTTTATCCTTTATTTATTCCTTTATTTAAAAATTCTATAAATTCACTTGCATTGCGCGTCATTCCGGGGAACCGTGCAATTTCTAATTCCGTTCCATCTAATATTACATAAAATGGCTGAGCAGCTATACCAAATCGGTCAATTTCATATTGCCGTTTTTCGCGATGGTTTTTTCCACCATCTGTATATAATTTTACTAAAACAAATTGTTCCAATAAATCTCTTACTTCTAACTGAGACAATATATTGGCATCCATCCAATGACAATTTGTGCAAGTATAACCGGAGAAACTGAGAAAAATAGGTTTACCGGTTCGTTTTGCTTCAGCAATACCATCAGCCATTTCAGAATACCATTTTTGTGCTTCCACAATCGTATCTTTACCAGTCATAACGATACCTGATTCTGATTCTACTTTCGGTGGCAGATATGATTCAATTGTTCCATTTATTGATCGACCTAATAACCCTGTGCCTAAATAAATTCCAAATACGATGAATAATAAACTAAGTATCATTCGTCCCACACCAATCGATTCGATAGGTGAATCATGTGGTAATCGGATTTTACCGAGTAAATAAACTCCAGTAAAAATCATCGAAACTGTCCAAATAGCCAAAACTACACTATGTGTGAATATTCCCCAGCCCCATACTAAATCAACATTTCCTAGGAATTTAAAAGCCACAGCAAATACTAGGAATCCTAAAACAACTTTCACAGCATTTAACCATCCTCCGGACTTTGGTAACTTCGCAAGATATTGCGGAAACATCGCCAAAAAGAAAAATGGTAACGCAAAAGCTGTGCTAAATACTATCATACCTAGCATCGGCCAAGACCATTGTCCTTGCGCAGCTGCAACTAATAATAATCCGACGAATTGAACTGTACAAGTAAAAGACGCTAGCGTAAATGTTAATGCCATAAATAGTATGCCAATATAGCCGGAACGTTTTTCCTGCTGTATCGAAATATTGCGCAGTTTTGCCGGAACTTGAATTTCATACATGCCAAATAATGATAGTGCAAAAAATATGAATAATGCTCCAATAAATAAATTCACCCATGGACTAGATGCTAGTTGATTTGCACCAGATGCGCCTAAAAATACTGCTAGTAAAAATCCTAAAAGAGTGAAAGTGGTAATAATACCAAGAGCATATACTAAAGCATTTTTAATCGGTTTCTTACCGGAAGTTTCACCTTGTTGAGTAAAAAATGAAACGGTGATCGGTATCATAGGAAATACGCACGGCGTTAACAAAGCCAAGAATCCCATTGATGCCGCCAATAATATAAATGACCAAAATCCTTTTGCTATTGCACCATCTAAACTTGTTAATTCGTTTGTATTCGCTTCAATTTTTGTTTCTTCCAGCAAATTCAATCTATCAGCACGAGGTTCCCCCAGCTCTACAATCAAATTAACTTCAACAGATTGATCCATTGGAGGGTAACAAATTGTATTATTACAAGATTGGTAAGTCGCTTTAGCAGTTAATATAATTACTCCGGGTTCAATATTATCTTTTAACTTAATTGGAACAGTAAATTTTGTGCGACCATCATAATGAGGTATATCCATCTCAAAACCTTCATCATATGATGCGATTGGTTCCGGTTCAACAATAATTCCTTGCTTCTTAACCGCTTCACTAACGATTTGAATGGAAGTAGGAATTGGACCGTTTTCAATCTTTTCCATTCCATAAATATGCCATCCTCGTTCTATGGAAAAAATTACCTGAACTTCAATTACTTCACCCGCTCGTGCATTTTCTCTAATTGAAGCTGAGACTGATACAGGATCTTCAAACTGCCCAAATAGGAATGTCGAGAATATTAATATCCCTGTTAATATTGTTTTTATACTCATAATTATATTTTTAATTACTTAGAAATTAATGCAATAAGCAATAGTGTTTAGTCAGTTGGATGACAAATGGAACAATCGGTAACGCAAACTTTTTCGATATTTAATTTTATCCTTTAATTCAACAATTTTTTCATTGGCTACCTTTATACCATTTTCCACTAATAAATCATATTTATCGAATGCAGACCAATGCAAACCAAGCACATCCGGACGAATTAAGAAATCGGATTCATCCGATAACATATCAGTATAATATTGCGAAGTGATACGTTCAGCTCTTGTAATGATCTCAATTATATTCACTTTTTTCATTGGTTCTTTTGGAGCACCGCGGGAAATATCAACTCCAATTATAAAATTAGCTTTATCTTTAAGTTCACGAACTGGAAGCGGGGCACTAATACCTGCATCAACGAGTAATTTATTTTTTTGTTTGGTGGGTTCTACAAAACCAGGTATTGAGCCACTTTGAGTTACAGCATCTATTAAATCACCAGTACTGTAACAAATAGTCTCACCTGATTGTAAATCGGTGGCATATACATTAAGTGGCACTTTTAATTCTTCAAAAGTTTTTACCGGGATTAAATAATCAAATGCTTTTGTTAAACGATCCTTTTTTATTATTGATGTGCGAGTAAGAACCATCGCAAATACCAATTTATCTTGAACAAATTTTGTCACTTGCCCAATTACAGATTCAGGATTCTGATCTGACTGTAACCGATTTACGCCCATTTCTTCATAAGCTTCGCTACTCAAGAACTCTCTAAAACGTTTGTCAATCCATTCAATATCTTGAGTAGCGGCATACATTGCGCCAACAAGGGCTCCTGCACTTGTGCCACCAATAACGTCGGGAATAACACCATTTTTATGCAATACTTTCAGTACACCAATATGTGCTGCACCACGTGCACCGCCACCGCCTAATGCTAATCCTATTTTTAATTTTGACATATAATTTCTTTATTTTTTAACAAATATTTCTACTTCCGGGTTTTTGAACAGGAATTTCAGCAAGATATCCCGGTATTTCACTCTCATCAAAACTAATAGTTTTATGTTCTAAAACTGCAACTTGATCTTTATACAATTTAATATCTCCGCCACTGCGATCCACTACCACTCCTACTCCGACAATGTTTCCCTTATTTTCTTGCACAATTTTAATTACTTCTTTTATAGAACCGCCGGTGGTTAAAACATCTTCAACTATTAAAATCCGTTCACCTTTTTCAATCTCAAAACCTCTTCGAAGTTTCATGGTGCCATTTTTTCGTTCAGTAAAAATTGTTTTCACGCCTAATTGTCGACCAACATCTGTACCAACAACAATTCCACCAATGGCAGGAGAAATCACAGTATCAATTTTGTCATTTTCAAAATGATCAACAATGATCCTACTAAATAAAGTTAAATATTCCGGATATTGTAATACCTTGGCACATTGAAAATATGTATCGCTGTGTCTTCCTGATGTTAGTACAAAATGCCCCTCTAATAAAGCTCCGGTAGAACGAAATATTTCTAAAATATCCTTTTTATCCATTTACTATTTCCCGCATTTTATCTACATAATCTTGAGCAGCATTTTTAATTGCCTGACTAGTCATGTCTCCTGCGAAACTAATTCCCCTTGATATATTAATAATGGCAATGCCATTTTTATTTCCATATTGCATACTTTTTTCTAAATCGCCACCTTGTGCACCAATCCCCGGAATTAAAAATGGTAATTTGGTCGCAATTTTACGAATTCTGCGAAT
>JAUXHY010000157.1 GCA_030621275.1 bacterium
GGAAAATTCAACGGATGAGAACTTATTAATGTCATAACATGCTGATAATCGGCACCATTGGTAGTATGTGTATCAATAAAGAAATTGGGCTTCCATTCGTGGAATATCTTGGTGATAGATTTTGCATTTTCTGAATCGAGCTTAATAAAATCACGATTTAGATCAAGATTTCTTGCGTTGCCGCGAAATCCATATTCTTCCGGTCCATTTTGATTGGCGCGTGTTGCAGAATTACGGTTTAACATACCGCCAATATTATAGGCAGGAATTATTCCGATAATGACATTTTTAGGAATTTTGTTCTCACGTAAAAGTTCATCAGCAAATTTAATTGATGCATCCACTCCGCAAGATTCACCGGGATGGATGGCATTATTAATTAAAATCATACATTTACCTTTTGAGAGGTAAGTATTTGGATTGAATTTTTTATCTGACGATATTACAAATAGATGAAGTGGTTTACCGATGTCGGTCAATCCATATGTAATCAATTTTGCTTTTTTATACCTTTGGTCAAGATGTTTATACCATTCAATTGCTTCTTCATAAGTAGGAGTGATATTATCATGATATTTTAAAGGAATTTGACCTATAAGTAATGACGATAATAAAATAATTATAAAAGTACGCATTTTTGACTCCTTTGTAATTCTTATAATATTATAGACCGAACCGGTTTTTATTTAACCTCAACCTCCATCAGCTTTTAGTAGAACTTTTATTTTTTCAACCATTGTGCTGAATTCTTCCATATTAAATAGACGAGTTAAGTGGACTATTTTACCTTTTTTATCAATTATAACATTACGTGTAACACCACTATTTTTATCAGCAAATAATCCAAATATTTCTGCTCCCGGATCTAAAGCTAAAGGATACGTTATTTTCATATCATTAGCAAATTTAATTACTTTTTCAGCCGGTTCATCCATATCAATGCCAATTACTACTAAATTATCGCATTTTAAGTTTTGCACAATATCTTTTTCAATATACGGTATCTCCTGCTGACAAACTGAGCACCAACTTGCCGTAAATTGCAGCATTATCACATTACCTTTTAATTCGGCAAATGATGTTGAATCACCGTTGGCAAATGTTAAAGTAAATTCAGGACTTGGATCGCCAATTTTGACATAAAATCCAACGCTATCTGCTTGTTGCTGAGCAAATATCGATGAAAATGTAATAAATATTATGGATAATAAATACCTTATCAATTTTTACCTTCAATTAAATCAATATAAGCTACATCAATTAAATTGTTTTTTTGGATACCAAACTCATCCATCAATTTATTAGCAATTGTTTCACCATCTTTTAATGTTTGACCAGATTTTAGAACAACTTCTAATTCTATGAACTTGCCTAACCTTTTTACATTATCTAAATGGATGCGCGTTTGTGCATATTTATATAGAATACGCTTTTTATTTACAACACCACGAATTCCTAGGGATTTTGATAGAACAGATTTTAAAGTATCAGGATTTTCAGTAAATGATATTGCTATATCAGATTGAGATGGTTCTAATGAATCTTTGCGATCATAATAAATTAAAGCTGAGTTATTGTCAGTTTCTCGGAGTTTTAATCTTCCTTTGGGAATATTGAAAAAAGTGTCTTCTTGTTGTTCTGTTTGTGTCGGGGTAGGGCAGAGTTCTTCAACTAATCTTTTGACCTTTTTGTAGTCTTCAATTCTTGCTTTTATCTCTATATTCTTTAATATCATTTTTTATCAGCCACAGAGTTCACAGAGAGAACCAAAAATAACCACAGATTTCACAGATTTGTAATAAAAAAATATTAAGACTTTGTGTTCTCTGTGGTTATTGTTTTTCATTCAAAACTTAAAATTCAACACTCAACATTTCTAAAGAAATCCTTTTTCCTTCATCCATTCATCAGATACAAATTTGGTAAGATAATTGCGGATGCTGTCTGGAAGAATTACTAAACATTTTTGATTCTTTTTTAATCGGTTTGCTACCTGCAGAGCTGCCCAAACGGCTGAACCGCTTGAACCGCCGACCAACAATCCTTCTTCTTTTATCAATCGTCGAGCCATTAAAAATGATTCTTTATCGGCAGTTTTTACCCATTCATCAACAATTGAAGGGTCGAAGACATCAGGAAAAAAATCATAACCGATTCCTTCGACGTAATAATCAAAAACTTCATCACCGCCGGCTAAGATTGAGCCGTAAGGATCAACACCGACAACTATTATATTTGGAATTTCTTCTTTCAGTCGTTTTGCGACACCCGTGATGGTTCCTCCCGTACCTGCTCCGATTACGACCATATCCAAATCAGTGCCAAATTCTTCTAATATTTCTCCGCCGGTGTCGTAGTAATGTGCATCGGGATTGGCTGGATTGATATATTGATCTAACATATGTGAATTGGGTATTTCTTTGTGAAGTCGTTCAGCAGTTCCCAACATACTTTCTGGATGGTCGTGCGCCAATTCGGTTTTTGTCCGTACGATTTGTGTTCCAAGAGACTTCAATACTACTTCCTTTTCCATACTCATTTTTTCCGGCATGGTTACAATTAATTTGTACCCTTTTACAGCACACGCCAACGCCATGCCGATGCCGGTATTGCCGGAAGTTGCTTCAATAATTGTATCACCTGGTTTAATGCGGCCTTCTTTTTCCGCTTCAGCGATCATCCTTACACCAATACGGTCTTTCAATGAACCACCGGCATTTAAGAATTCACATTTTCCATATAATTCACAATCTAATTCTTTACCGATTGAATTAAGTTTAACGGTTGGAGTGTTTTTAATTGTATCTAATATATTTTCGAATAACATAAAAATTCCTTACAAAAGACTATCGAAGTTTACCACAAAGACACGAAGACACGGAAAACAAAAAAGGGCTCATTCGAGCCCTTTTTTATTCAATTCAATTGAGTTTATGATACCTTTATTTCAATTTCCTTTGGTTTGATTTCTTCAGCTTTAGGAACTGATATTGTTAAAATACCATCCTTAAATGAAGCGGTAATTTTGTCAGCAATTATTTGATCTGTTAATTGGAAACTTCGTTTAAAAGCTCCATAACGTCTTTCAGTGCGACAATAATTTATGTTTTCGTCCTTTCTATCAATGTTTCTTTCACCGCCAATTGTAAGCATGTTCTCTTTGATATTTATGCTAATATCTTTTTTAGTGAGACCAGGCAGATCAGCGATTACTACAAAAGCATCGTTATTTTCAGCAATATCTATTGCCGGAGTCCAATCGGTTAATTCTGTATCTTCAAAACGATCACCAAAAAAGTCGCTTGTTAAGCGATCCCATTCTGATATTGTTGGCATCATTCTTTGTCTTGCTGGATTCCATCTAATTAAAGTCATTGTATTTTCTCCTATTTAATTTTAAAAATTTCAAATTCATTTATACTATCACAATTGCTATGCCAAAATATATATTTTGAATAAATAGCAGAATTAATTGTCATATTGGCGCAACAGGTAAAAATATTATAATAAGTATGTCAATATTGCATAGGGTGGAATATTTATACGAAATATTATAGGATAGAATATTGAATGAACATTTTCATTACAAGCAATAAATCACTTAATTTATAAACTTATTTGAAGGAATGAAAATGGAAAAATTAGCATTATTCGATGGTAAACCAGTTCGAACCAAACCGTTTCCAAATTGGCCAACCGTCACAGAAGAATTGAAAAGACAAGTAATCAATACAATGGAGACAGATTCATTGGGTGTTGGGAGTAATATAATAAAACAGTTTGAGGAAAAGTACGCTGATTTTCATGATGCAAAATATTGCCTAAGTACAAGTTCCGGTACTACTGCTATTTGGGTATGTCTTAAAGCCGCAGGTGTAAAGGCCGGTGATGAAGTTATACTTCCTCCTTATACATTTATTGCAACCGGTTCAGCAATATTAATGGCTAATGCTATACCTGTTTTTGTTGATATTGATCCAGAAACTTTTAATTTAGATCCCGCAAAGCTTGAAGCTGCAATAACTGAAAAAACTAAAGTAATAATGCCAGTTCATATTGCGGGTAATCCTTGTGATATGGATGCAATTTTACAAATTGCACAAAAACACGATATAAAAGTGATCGAAGATGCTGCTCAGGCGCATGGTGCAGAATGGGGTGGAAAAAAAGTAGGTGCACTTGGGCTAGGAGGAATTTTCAGTTTTCAAACTTCTAAAAATCTTTCTGCGGGTGAAGGCGGTGCAATCGTTTCCAATGATAAAGATTTTATGGATGCTTGTTATTCTTATGC
>JAUXHY010000080.1 GCA_030621275.1 bacterium
GAAAAATGATTGAAGGAGGATTTGACCCTTTACCTTCCGATTATTTTGTAATTGGCGATAAGGTTGAAGTAATTGGAGGACTGCTTAGAGGAATGAATGGGATTGTATCACGAACTGACTCAGAAAATAAATTAATCATTAAAATTGATGCAATTCAGCATGCAGTAGCAGTTCAAATTGAGCGTAAATATTTAAAACCTATTAAAACAAATTATGTCAATTAAGTTTTACAATACACTCACCAAACGAAAAGAAGAATTTTTGCCAATAATCAAAAGTGAGGTAAAATTATATACTTGCGGTCCAACTGTATACGATACGGCGCACATCGGAAATTTCCGAACCTTTTTATTTGAAGATTTACTCAAAAGATTTTTACGACTAAAAGGGTATAAAGTTATTCATGTAATGAATTTAACCGATGTTGATGACAAAACTATTTTACGCAGTAATAGTGATAATATCTCAATTCATGATCTTACTGAAAAGTATATCGAATTGTTCTTTAAAGATATACAGACATTGAAAATTATTCCTGCAGATCATTATCCAAAAGCAACTGAACATATTACAGAAATGATTGAGATGGTTGAAAGGCTTATCAAAAACGGGTATGCCTATAAATCAAACGATAATTCAGTTTATTTTAAAATTGATAAATTTGATGAATATGGAAAATTGACAAATTTAAATTTTACCGAACACAAAAAGACACAACGGATTGCGTTTGATGACTATTCAAAAGATAATCCACAGGATTTTGTCTTATGGAAAGCTTGGAAAATGGATGATGGTGAAGTATTTTGGAATTCACCATGGGGCAAGGGCAGACCTGGATGGCATATTGAATGCTCAGCGATGTCTACAAAATATTTAGGTAATAATTTTGATATTCATTGCGGTGGAGTCGACAATATTTTTCCTCATCATGAAAATGAAATTGCTCAATCGGAGTGTGCAAATAATCAAAAGTTTGTTAATTATTGGTTACATAGCGAGCATCTTTTGGTAGATGGCGGAAAAATGAGTAAATCTGCTGGTAATTTTTATAAAATTTCCGACTTAATTGATGAAGGATTTACACCTGAGGCATTACGCTATTTACTTTTGAGTGGGCACTATCGAACAAATATTAATTTTTCTGTTGGTAAAAAACATGAAGCTTTAAAAGTAACTCAACGGATAAATGATTTTTATAATAGATTATTAGAATTATCAGTTAATTGCGATAAAACAGGCGGACTCCCCGACGAATATAATTCATTCGAAAAAGCATTAGACGATGATCTTAACACACCAAAAGCTTTGGCAGTATTTTTTGAATGGCTTAGAAAATTTAATGCAAAGGTAGATGATAATTCCGTCGAAGAAAAAGAAATATTACCAGCGGTTAATTTTGTTGAAAAATTTAATTCTGTATTTGATCTATTACTTAAAAAATCCGATATTCCACCTGAAGTGATGAACTTGATAAAGGAACGCGAAGAAGCACGAAAAGATAAAGATTGGGCTAAAGCGGATTCTATACGTGATCAAATACAGAAATTGGGTTGGACTATTGAAGATAAACCGAATGGTTATAAACTTAAGCCCAGTTTAGAAAAATAAAATAGATTAAATTCCTGTAGATTCCTTTTCATCCATTATATCTTCTGGAAATTTAGCAATAACACCCTCTCCGGTATTTCCATTAATATTTATTACAAGTGGTTGATATACGTGAAGCCAAGTAGTGTATTCCATCTTTTCTTGTGTCGGCAAATTTGTAATATTCTTATGATTAATACTATCCTGTCTTCCTTTATGACTAATTGTAAAATAGCCAATTCTCATACCGGCAATATTTTGAAAAAAGTGCGTTCCAAAAGATGGATCAATTGGTAACTTTTCCAATCCGACCTCTACAATTGCAGCTGTATTTGAAATTTGATTCCAATCAACCGGTATACCAAGCCATTCATCAGCAGTACCCCAACGACCGGGACCAATCAATAAATAGGGATTATTCTTTCCAAGTATTTTATTAAACGTTTCGACTTCTTCAGCAATAATCCTTGTTTTGGCAATATTGAATTGTTCGATATCTACATAAATTATATCTTTTATATTGCTGATGGTACCGTTTCCTAATGATACTGTACTCCTACATAAAATATCATCATTATTATAATTTATTTGTTGATAGAATTGATGGGCTCCACTAAGTAACATTGGTCTGATTTGTAATAGACAGAATTCAGCTTTATTATTTTTACGATTTAAGTTTACAGAAAATTCAATTTCGACCGGATTACCTAAAGCAGTTCTACCAATTTCCAATAATTCAATTAATATATCCGTTAGTGAAAATTGTTTCCATTTTAATATTTGGGCAAAAGTGATAACCCGCGTTCCGTTATAATGTAGTGAATCACGTATCATATTATCATCTGCGGAAACTACACTTCCCGCCCAAAATAATTGACCGTCATTTTCTGCTGTATCTAAATGATATTTGATAAGGTTATTATTTTCACCATGAGAGAGTAACTGCTGATTTGGATTTAAATCCAAAGCATAAAATGTATTTTGTGAAGAACGGATGGTTTCATTAACTGAAAAATTTTGTGATAGAATGTTTGGAAATTTAGGACTAAATCTTAATGATTTTTCTCCTTCCATGACGCCCTTTCCTAGTCCAAGTGCGATAGTGGCCACACCTTCTTCACGTTCCATGTAAGAAATGGGATAATAATTGATATTTCGAGCCACACCGCTCAAAGTAGGATAGTATCTATTATTAAAATCTTGACCAATCATTTCCATTATTATAATCGCCATTTTCTCTTCTTCTATGTGATAGTCGGAATTGTCTACAAGTGCTTTTGGGTCAGTAAAATATGTTGAAGTATATATTCTAATGATAGCTTCACATAATTGATTTAATCTATGTTTCCTATTTTTAGAAGAATTAGGCAACATATAAGTAGAGTATAATCCCGCTAATGGTTGATATTGCGAATCTTCTAATAAACTAGAAGAACGGACGGCTAAGGGAAATTTGACTTGTTTTAAGAATTTGTCAAGTGTTTTAACTAATTCAGGCGGTAATGATTTTGTTAAAAATAGTTCAGTTATTTCTGAATTTGTATTTAGTGTAAGCGCTTTATCCATTAAATCATTATTATTAATAAACTTATCAAATTCTTTTGTCCCAATTACAACTGCTTTTGGTATTCTTATTTTAACATCAGGGAATTTGTCATTAATCTTAGAATCCGCAATTATGCGATTCATAAACAACAGACCCCGGGCTTTCCCTCCAAGTGAACCTTTTCCTATTCGTAAAAAAGGAATACTATGCTTTAATTTATCTATTGAGAAATCAATAATATGTTTATCTTTATGAATATTTAAAACAGTTTTAACGGATTTGATTAAATAGTTTCTTAAATCTTCACTATCCTTGAAATCTTCAACATTAACGGGACGTATCGTTGAAGCTAAATTGAATTCACCACGATTGGCTAACCAGTTTGAAAAGTGATTAAATTTGGAATGAAATAATAATGATTCCTGTGGAAGAGTTTGTAAAATATTATGAAGTGTATCCATATCACTTGCACGGGCTATTTCTTTGTGGTTTAAGTTACGGAAAATAAAATCACCGAAACCAAAGTTACCTAACATAAATTTTCTTAAATCTTTCAATAATGATTGGGAATGTTTATAAAGGAAATCTGCATTTACTGCTTTAGCTTTCTGAGCACTTTCTAAATTGGAAGATTGTATTACAACAGGAATGTATGGTTCATTTTGTCGTACATAATTGGTAAACTGAATACCGGCATTGTTATCAATTTTGCCATTTTTTGGAAATCGGACATCGGAAATTATACCAAGTGTATTATCTCGATACAGATTAAAATAATTCTCAGCTTCTTCAAATGTACTTGCCAATAATACTTTTGTTCGACCGCGCAAATGGATAAGTCTGTTAGTAGTATCTAGACTTTTATCAACAAGTTTTTGAGTATGAAACATTATTTCTTTATATAAAAGTGGCAGAATCATTGAATAATAACGTGGATTATCTTCGATAAAAATTATTGTTCGAGCACCTCCACGAATAATGTCACGTTTAGAATTATTTTTATCTTCTATATACTTCATCATTGCCGGAAATACGTTAGGATTACCTGTCCATATGAATACCTTATCAATATTTTTATAGAGTGTTTTTGTGGGAATTTCTTCAATTTCATATTCATCGAAGATCAGTAAAATTATTGGTCGATCAGGATAAGATTTCTTAATCTTCGAACATAACTGAATCGAATCCATATCTGCTAAACGTAACATTACAACTATAACATCGAAATCGCGTTTGGTCATCATATTTAAAGCAGATTCACCCGTTTCAACCCGCCACAAGCGAGGTGATTGATGAAAGTTCATTGCTAAATATTCATTAAGTATTTGTTCGGTAAGTCTCCCGTCTTCCTCCAAGATAAATGCATCGTATGGACTTGCGACAAGAAGTATCTCATGCACGCGGTATAACATCAAATCTTGGAGATCAAGATGTGTTGGTTTGCTATTTGCCTTATTTATCATAGTTAGAATTTAATATTTATATTAATAAAACTCGTTTTTATTATTGATTATCCAGTTGTAAAAATTAATTATTATCATTTAACTTTAAGATTAGTTGGAATGAATATTATATAAATATGGTACATGCTATACAATCGGTTTTCAGAGAAATTAAAGATATTGTATATCCGAATAATTGTGTTATTTGCAATAAATATGTGGAAGATAGTCGAAATTGTCTATGTAAACGCTGTTTTTCTAAGTTTGAACCTACTTGGTTAGAAGATTGGATAAATAAATTAAGGTTTTCTAGTGGTATTGATGAAGTTTATTCTGCATGGTATGCAACTGGTGCGATTAACGATATAATTCATAATATAAAATATCACAATCAACCAAGATTAGGTGAAGAATTGGGTCGGAGAATAGCAAATGAAATTCCAATTGATGAATTAGAGAAAATAGATTTAATTACAGCTGTACCATTAAATTCGGTTAGAAGTAGAGAACGTGGTTATAATCAATCAGAGTGGATTTGTAAAGGACTAGCTGAAGTTTGGAATGTTTCCTATCAAACTGATTTGTTAAAAAGAGTAAAGTATACTAATACTCAAACTGATTTGTTAGCCAATGAACGTAAGCAAAATATGGAAAATGCATTTACTTCTACAAATTCAATTGATTCACTTTCCATCGCTATTATTGATGATGTTATTACAACCGGTGCAACAATATCAGCATGTGCAGTTGTGTTAAAAAATTGTGGTGCTAGTAAGATAACAGGTGTTTCTTGCTGTACTCCGCAATTTGGATATTAAAAAGGAGAATTAATATTGTTAAAAACAATAAATAATTTTGATTTGAAAAATAAAAGAGTTCTTATTCGAGTCGATTTTAATGTTCCTTTATCTAATGATCAAGTGATTGATGATTTTCGTATTCGCATGGCACTACCAACGATTAATCACTGTTTAGAATCAGGGGCATCGGTGGTTTTAATGTCACATTTAGGTCGTCCCAAAGGACAAGTTGTTCCCAATTTAAGTTTAATTCCAGTTGGCGAAAAATTGGCAGAATTAATCGAATTGCCCATTAAATTTTCCGATGATTGTGTTTCCGAGGATGCTAGAGATGTTTCGCTAGGCTTACGTCCTGGTGAGATTCATCTGCTTGAGAATCTTAGATACCATAATGAAGAAACTGATAATGATCCAAGGTTCAGTGAGTTGCTTGCCAAACATGGTGAAATATTTATTAATGATGCTTTTGGAACAGCACATCGTCCGCATGCTTCAAATGTTGGCGTTTCACGATATTTTTTACATAAAGGAATCGGCTTCTTATTTGAGAAAGAACTCCAATATCTAAGTTCTATAATTAAAAAACCCAAACGACCTATGACATTAGTTTTAGGTGGTGCGAAAATTGAGACAAAATTAAAGCTAATAAATAAATTTATCGATGAAGCTGACATAATCATTATTGGCGGTGGAATGGCATTTACATTTTTAAAAGCCAAAGGAATTGATGTTGGTGGTTCGTTAGTTGATGAATCAATGTTGAAAACAGCATCCGAAATCATTGAAAAAAGTCGTAGGGTAAATAAGAGATTACATTTTCCAGTTGATGTAATTGCAGCTAAAAGTATTGATGATATTAAATCGATAAAAAAATTCAAGATTGATAATATTCCGAAAACCATGTCAGGTTTTGATATAGGTGCTGCAACTATTGATAAATATTCTAAATTGTTATTATCGTCTAAGACTATTGTGTGGAATGGTCCAATGGGAGTGTTTGAAAAGCTTGAGTTTGACAATGGAACTAAAAAAATTGCCGAGATTATGACACAGGCAGAGGAAAAAGGAAGTATAGTAATAGTTGGTGGAGGTGATA
>JAUXHY010000041.1 GCA_030621275.1 bacterium
TTGTTATTATTTTAACATTTATTGATATAGATGTTCAATTATTACCTAATAATTTATTGATAGTAAGTATTTTCCCAATTATTGCCTTTATTCTAATTAATCAAACAAACTCATATTTAAATCATTTTAGTGGAGCGGTATTATTAGCATTATTATTTTTAATAATTGGATATATCGGCAAATTGGTTTATAAAGTTGATAGCATGGGGATGGGCGATGTTAAGTATGCGGCGGTTATCGGTTTATTACTTGGTTGGGAGAAGGGTATTTTAGCATTAGTTATTGCATTTTTTTCCGCTGCCGCAATAATAGTTATTATAGCAATGTATAAAAAACTATCGCGTAAACAGAGAATGCCATTTGGACCATTTTTAAGTATTGGGTGTTTTATTGCGTTTTTTTGGGGTACTGATATTATAAATTGGTATTTAGGATTTTATCACTAGTGATGGAAATGTAATAATGGCAGTTGATAGAAAAAAATTAGGTCAACTTTTTATTGAAGCGGGAATGATAGATAGTGCTAAACTGGAAGAAGCACTAGCCTACAAAAAAGAACATAATATCTATTTAGGTAAAGCTATGGTTTCTTTAAAGATGGTGACAGAAAAAGAAGTTATAAAAATGATTAGCGAACAGCTAAGAATTCCGTGGATAGACCCGCTTACATATAAAGTAAAAAAAAGGACAATTAATCTTATCAGTGAAGAAAGCGCAAAGCGATTAAACGTTATGCCGTTATTCTACTTTGAGAATGTATTAACTGTAGCTTGTGCGGATCAAAACGATGTTCATGTTGTTGATGAGTTAAGCGAAGAGACGGTGATGGAGATCAATATTGTTTTAGCCACCGAGCGGAATATTGAACAAGCACTTGAGTTACATCATAGAGCACAAAGTTATGAGGAATTAGAAACTCAACAACAGGCAGCTGTTGCAAAAGAAAAAATTGATTCACCATCTTCAAGCGTAGTCTCGACGGAAATTTCTGATGAAACAGAAATTATAGAAGCGGTTGATATGTTGATGGACAGTTCTATTAAAATGGGTGCTAGCGATATTCATATTGATCCAAGAGAGAAAGATGTTCGAGTTAGATTCCGTGTTGATGGTATTATGCAGCAATACTATACAATGCCGATAAAATCATTACCTTCTATTATATCACGGCTGAAAATACTATCTGGAATGGATATAGCAGAAACAAGGCGTCATCAAGATGGTCGCTTTAGGTATGAAGCAGATGATACAATTGTTGATGTTAGATGTGCTACATATCCTACACCTCAAGGTGAAAAAATTGTGATGCGTATTTTAGATGCCTCTCGAGGACAAATTGCTTTAGATAAACTTGGCTTTAATGATAAAATGACAGCACAATGGGACAAAATTATATATGCTCCACATGGATTGGTGTTAGTTACCGGACCCACCGGTTCCGGTAAATCGACAACACTTTATGCTACATTAAATGTAGTCAATTCTGTTGAAATAAACGTTTTAACAGTTGAAGATCCAATCGAATATCAATTGGATAATATTAATCAAAGCCAGATAAATGAAAAGGCCGGTATAACATTTTCAGCTTCATTACGCGCAATGCTTCGTTTAGATCCAGACATAATTATGGTAGGAGAGATGCGTGATCGTGAAACGATTGAATTGGCGATACGTGCTGCATTAACCGGTCACTTAGTTTTTAGTACCTTACATACAAATGATGCTTCGTCCGCCTATACAAGAATTTTAAATATGGGCGTAGATGCTTTTTTAGTGAGTTCTACTGTTCGAGCAGTGTTAGCTCAACGATTAATACGCCGACTATGCCCACAATGTAAAAAAGCAATTAAACCTACAAAAGCAATGCTAAAGTATTTAAACATTAAAGATGATTTTAAAGGAGAATTGTTTAAACCTGTTGGCTGCTTTGCTTGCCGTAATAATGGCTATGCTGGCAGAGCAGGAGTTTATGAATTATTGATACCAAATGAAGAAATATTTGATTTGGTTAATAAACATGCAACATCTCATGAAATTGAGAAAGTGGCAATACGGGAAGGTATGGTAACTTTAAATGAATCAGCGCGGCAATACGTTTTAGATGGTATCACATCTATTGATGAAATGTCACGTACTTCATTAGTTTAGGAATAGTATGCAATATTTATTAGGTATTACTTCATCAAAAACAATAGAAAATAAAGATTTTATTTCTGATGTAATGGGTGTATTATCAAAAAATCCTACTGATATAACAAGAGGACATTCATATTCGTCAATTCTATCCTATGTAGCTGTAGATAAATATGTTGCTATTTGGATAGACTGGCAAATATTAGTTAATAATTTTTCGGATTTTCACAAACGTCTTCTCAGTATCAATAAACGAATTCCAGTAATTGTTTTTAGTGAAAATAAGCAAATTAGTGGAGAACTATGTGCGAATAGTGAATTGCTATTCGCGGTAATTCCAAAAAGCGAAATACTTAGCAAAATTCCTAAAATAATGAAAAGAATTCAAAAATATCACTCATTATTCAAGGATGCATCAGAAAGTTCGCGATCGTACCTAAAACCAATAGGTTTTAATAATTTCATAGGCAATTCGGATAAAACACTTTTGGTTTATCAACAATTACTAAAAGTATCTCAAACTGATTTTACAACCTTGATTTCAGGGGGTAGTGGCAGCGGAAAAGAATTAGCTGCTCAAACAATTCATAAATTTAGTATTCGTAACAAACAAAATTTGGTATCATTAAATTGTGCCGCAATTCCCGCAACATTGCAAGAAAGTGAATTATTTGGATACGAAAAAGGCGCATTTACCGGAGCCGATCGTACAAAAGTCGGTAAATTTGAACAAGCTAACAATGGATCATTATTTTTGGATGAAGTTGGTGACATGCCATTGGATTTACAGGCCAAGCTACTAAGAGTACTAGAGGACAGCACATTTAGTAAAGTTGGTGGTGTAAAAGAACAAAAAGTTGATGTACGTTTTATTGCTGCTACAAATCGCGGTCTATCAAATATGGTTAGCAAAGGCGATTTTCGATCTGATCTATTTTACCGATTAAATGTAATCCCGATCGAATTACCACAATTATCCGATAGGGATGATGATATTGTTCTATTAATATTAAAATTGATTGGTAAAATGATAAGACAGAGTTCAATAAACGTAAAATCCATTTCCTGGGCTTTGATTGATCAAATTAAAAAAATGAAATTGCAAGGTAACATTCGTGAATTGGAAAATATTTTAACTCGAATACTTTTTCATACTACCGGAACAGTTATTAATGAAAATATATTAAAAAAGATAAATTTAGCAGATAATCAAGCCATTAATAGCGAACCAAAAGGTACTGACTTAAAACAGATTTTACCATTGTGGGAAGTTGAGAAAGATATGATAGAAAAGGCACTTGGGATATATCCTCATAATTTATCAAAAATTGCTTCTGAACTGAAAATATCACGATCATCATTATATAGAAAATTAAAGAAATATGAGTTGCAGGAATAATCAAAGTATTAGTAGAGTTTAAAATGACACAATTTCAGGTAAAAACAGTAAACGAATTCGGTAAGGTTATCGAGACTGTAGTTAATGCAGAAAATAAAATGCATATTTACGACCAAGCCAATGCCAAGAATGAGAGTGTCTTATCAGTAAAGAAATATAAAGAGCCATTTAGTTTAAATCAGTTGCAAAATAAATTTTATCGTGTTAAACCACAGGAATTAGAAAATTTCACTTCTCAGTTAGTTGTAATGTTAAAAGCTGGTGTTCCATTGATAGAAAGTTTAGAAATAATCAGTAAAGAGCTTGAATCGAATAAAATGGAAGAAGTTGTACAGGACATAATCAAAAAAGTAAATGGTGGAATGATATTTTCTAAAGCTATAAGCCATTATCCAAGAGTTTTTAACTCCTTATATGCTAGCATGGCAAAAGTTGGAGAAACAACGGGTTCTATGGACACCGTTCTTGAACATGTTAAGAATTTTTTACACCATGATATAGCTATTAAGCGAAAGGTTAAATCCGCAATGCGATATCCAATTATCGTAATGTCAATTTTAATCATTGCTTTTACTGCAGCAATAGTATTTATTATTCCTCAATTTTCTTCAATGTTTGCGACGGCAGGTATTACATTACCGCTTCCAACTAGAGTATTAATATTTTTAAGTGAGATGATCACAACCTACTGGGCAATTACTCTGTCTGCTGTGGTGATTATTACAGTACTATTAAAGTTTTATTTGAATAAACCGGGTGGAGCTTACCAATTTGATACCTTAAAGTTGATGATGCCGGTGTTTAAAAATATTGTATTGGAGTCATCTATAGCACGGTTTGCGCACATATTAGAGACACTTAGTAAAAGTGGTGTTAAAATAATCAAAGCTTTGGAGATTACTCGGGAAACTATCGAGAATCGTGTAATCTCCAGGGATATTGAGAAGGCTACAGAAAAAGTTTCAAAGGGTATCTCAATTGCTGAAGCTTTATCTGATAGTAAACATTTTCCACAAATGACTTTAATGATGATTGGAGCCGGTGAACGATCAGGAGCATTAGAAGCAATGTTGAGCAATATTGCAGAGCAATATGATACATCAGTAGATTTAAAAATAGAAGGATTATCAGCAGCTATAGAACCGCTTTTAACAATTATTATTGCAGCATTTTTATTAGTATTTGCATTAGCAATATTTTTACCAATGTGGAGCATGACGGACGTAATTGGATAATAAGAGGTTAATTTTCTTTTACTATGAATATATTACATAAAAATCGTTCGGGTGGTTTTACGTTAATAGAAATCATTGTAGTAATTGTATTAATAGCAATTATTGCTTTTGTCGCAGTTCCTCAGATGTCTAATACGGTAAGAGCAAAACGGTTATATGACGCTGTTGAGAAGCTGAACGATGACTTAAATTATTGCAGAGATTATGCAATATCTCAACACACTAATACTTTAGTTTTTTTTCTAGTAGCACAAAATAGATATATAATGCTTTATGCCGATTCTATGGGGAGATGGAGAATACTATATGACCCGGCTCGAAATACAACCGGTTGGTTTAGAATAAGCGATGATTTTATTGGTGTAAGTTTGCAATCTGTGTCATTTATCAGAAGATTTTTTATCTTTAATTGGTGGGGCACACCTAGTGAAGGTGGAACTGTTGTTTTGACCAATGGAATCAATACACATACAACTACTGTTAATGCAGAAACTGGTTATGTCCAACGGTAAAATTAGATCACAAGCGGGCTTTGCGTTAATGGACTTAGTGATTGGCATCACATTTTTATCATTTGCTTTTTTAGCAACAATGCGGATTATGGATGATTTACAGCAAAAGCTTGACCACAGAGATTTGCAAATTCGTGCTACATCTTTAGCAAATAGCATGATGTCTATCATCCGTTCAGTTGATTTTGATGAAAATGCATTACCGCCGTGGATAATTGGAAGTAATTTAGGTATGGATGTGTCTGGATTGTACGATGATGTAGATGACTTTATGTTTAACCCGGCAACTCCCGCAAATTTTGGATTGGCTGGAGTCGGATTTACAGTTGTGGTGAATGTAATTTACGTTGATCCTTTTGTTAGTCCACCATTTTCGGTAGCGGTTCCAGGCGCCAGTTCGTCTAATTTTAAAAGGGTGACTGTAACTATCGGTCATATTCATTTAAATAATCCAATAATACTTTCAGCTATTATAACGCCCAATGTACATTAAAAATAAAAGTGACGGATATACGCTCATTGAGTTAGTGGTAACTACGGTTATAGTAGGAATTGTATCCACAATTTTAGTTTATTTATTAGTTTCAATATTTAGTTCATTGCAAGAAAATCGCATGAAAAAGCAATTATTAATGGATGGATATAATGCCACAATAAAATTTGTACGCGAGTTTGAACTTGTTAATAATGAACCGAATTTGACTATAGCTACAGCTAACCAAATCCAATTCAATACTGTTATTGGAGGAGTAATTACAACTATCACATATCAAATTGTTGGTAATGAGTTGCAAAGGAGAGTTGGAGTAGGTGCATTGGTTGTCATAAGCACAAATATTGCCGGCCAATTTGAGTATTACCAAAAAAATCATACACAAGTTGTACCACCCCTCAATGGCGCTCAAAGACTCACAGTTCGGCGTGTACGATTAGTATTAAACATGTTGGATAATTTTGGGAACAGGAACTATACTTATGTTTCAGACGCATTTCCTGAGAATTATAGATTTTCCGGGGGAGGATCTTAATGAAAAAATATATTTTAAAGTCTGAATTTATAACAGATGAAAGAGGGTTTGCATTTACAGCCACGGCAACGGTTATCAGTGTCATACTTGGTTTAACATTATTATTTATGGCAAATACAGTTGGGACTGAAAGTGTTCGTGTATCGGAATTATATTCAGGGCAAGGTGCTTATTGGGAAGCAATGGCAGAAGTACAAATGGCAGCTGATATGATACGAACTAATGGAGTTGGAATACTTCCGACCATTACTGCTAATTTCCCAAATATCACAGTTACAAGTATTGATCAAAATAATATTGTCATAGATAGTGAGGTAACTATTGGTAGTGCAAGAGGAGGTGCTCAACGAGCAGCTTCTATAAATATTACCAGTCCACTTTATTCCATAATACAAAATGTTGGTGGACCCCCATTTGATATAACAGGGTTTGCCCGAGTTGATGGCGGCAATCTTTATATTGGCAATAATGTTAATGTTGATCGTTGGTGGTTTTTCCAATTAGGGCTTGTTGGTCAGAGTTCTTTAGTTAATTTTTTTATACCTAATGGTAATTCTGTTAATCCAGCAGTTCCACAAGGAGGGAATAATTATACTGTTACGAATATTCCACCACTGTCAATGCCCGGATTTGACCATACTGCTTACACTAATTTATTGAATATCGCAGGAGCGATTGCTGCCGATAATGCCGTTCTAGGAGAATACTTAGGACCTGAAACGTTGGATATCACTTCACATCCTGGTGGAATTGATCTTCAAAGCCCGGGTTACCCAAGTCGCCAACCATTAATTAACGGAACAGGAATATTTGTAAATGGTAATTTAACTATTGATGGAACGAGCCTTACTGGAACTAATATATTAGATAATAATACATTCGCAAGCCCGGGATTTATTGTAGTAAATGGAAATGTTACTTTAACCGGTTCTTGGTTTCTATGGATACCAATCTTCGAAATCCCGGATAACATTATAATCATTGCTAGTGGGAATGTTACTAAGAATTATGTGAATTTCGGGGAAAGCGCTACCTATCCTCTAAATACATGGCCTACTTTTGTAAACGAAATATATACTTTAGGAAACCTTACTACACCAAACTGGACATTAGGATCACGAATGTTTGGTCAGTTTAATGTATTTGGTGCATTTGCTTCAGTCGGATGGGTAAGCCGTACGAACGGTATGCTTTATTCACCAAATTCGCCATATAATTTTGGAACACTACTGGGCGCCTTTCCACGGTTTGATGGTACTTTTTATGTTCAGAGAGCGGCTAGTGACCAATTTGCCTGGTTTGCTGATATTAATCTAGATCCAAATGCACTATTGGGGAGAGGGTTAGGTGGTGGGCTTACTCAGCCTGTTACCATACCTTGGATAATTTTACCTGGAACAATACAAGAAATTTAAAGGAATTATTATGGAAAACAATTTAGCTAATATCTTATTTATTCTATCTGCAATATTGATGATTGGAGGAATATTAATATTTTTTGTGCCAAAATTTTTAATCAGAATCAGTGAACCATTGAATAAAGAATTTGGCACGAAAAGAAAAAATAAAAATCCCATTCTTCCTGATGAAAAAGTTTTTCTAAACCGTCATTTTTTTGGTCCTGTTCTAGTTATAATTGGATTGATATTACTGTATTTTTCATTTTATTTATTATAACACCACTCGATTGTTGTAATTCCGGTGAATTTTATATATGGTAGAGGACAG
>JAUXHY010000059.1 GCA_030621275.1 bacterium
TGCGGAAGATCGTGGAGTGGCTATATCAATATTTTCTTTCACAAAATTAAAACGTCAGTTTGGAAATACAATTTCATATAACCTGGATGAAGAAAAACTTAAAAAAGTATGGAATCCAAAAATTATATTGGTGGAAGATCAAAAAATTACAATTATGGGTGGCACCAATTCTAAAAATGGGAATCGAGCTATTTGGACTGACAATAAAGCAATTACAGAAATTGCTACAAATCATATTATTCTTGATGTAACTCTTGCTGCGCAAAGATTAAAATTTGACCCGAATCCAATCGTAAAACCGATGATGAAACAACCCGATCTAAATCTTGACGATATGCTTCCATGAGTCAGGGATATTTGGAGTAATAATTGAAAAAAGTGCAATTTATTTTCGGAGTCCACCTACATCAACCAGTGGGAAATTTTGATTGGGTTTTCGAAGATGCTTTCCAAAAAAGTTATAAACCGTTTATTGATACGCTAAAGCGATATCCTTTAATTGCCATAGTTATTCATATTAGTGGATCATTATTGGAATGGTTGGAGGAACATCATCCTGAATACTTAGACGACATTGCAGTATTAGTAGCTGAACGAAATGTAGAAATATTGAGTGCCGGTTTTTATGAACCAATTTTAGCGGTAATTCCCGATCATGATAAAGTCGGTCAAATAAAAAAATTAAATAAATATATCAAGAAACGTTTCAATTATAATGCCAAAGGGATTTGGCTAACCGAGAGAGTGTGGGAACCACATCTTGCAAAACAAATAAGTAAATCTGGAATTGATTATATTGCAGTAGATGATTTTCACTTTCTATCTGCAGGTAAACAAATCAATGATTTAGATGGATATTTTACAACCGATGAACAAGAAGCTCGACTTAATATATTTCCTATTAGTCAAAAATTGCGCTATGCGATACCATTCCAAGAGCCATTAGCAACAATTGATTACCTAAAATCAATTGCATCTGAAGATGGCAATCCGGTAATTGTAATGGCTGATGATGCGGAAAAGTTTGGAGTATGGCCCGGAACTCATGAAAATTGTTTCGGAGAAAATCAGTGGTTAGATAGATTTTTTCAAGCTTTGGAAGAAAATAGTGATTGGCTAAAAACCACAACTTTTAAAGAATATTATAGATCAAATAGACCGAAAGGTAGAATCTATTTACCAACAGTCAGTTATTTTGAAATGAGTGAGTGGACACTTCCTGCTAATCAAGGTGAACAGTTCTCGAACTTAGTTCATAATTTTGAAAATACAGGTGAAATTGAACATAATCGACAATTTTTGCGGGGAGGAATGTGGCGTAATTTTCAAAATTTATATGATGAATCGAATTGGATGCAGAAAAGGGTTACTGATTTATCATTTATTTTTGAAAAATATAAGCAAAAATTCGCAAAGAAAAAGAGACAGGAGATACAAGATAATATTTGGAGAGCTCAATGTAACTGTGCTTACTGGCATGGTGTATTTGGTGGATTATATTTACCACATTTGCGTCATGGTATTTATCAAAATTTGATAGCTACGGATAAACAAGTTAGTAAAATATTACCACAATTTACCGGGACTTTTGACATTGATAACGATGGATTTGAAGAGGTTGATTTATTATCTAATCAAATTAAGATTATTGCAAGCGCTAAAGGTGGATGTATTCGAGAGTTTGATATTTTATCGAAGAACTTCAATATATTAAATACTATGCATCAGGAAGCTGAGAGTTATCATCGAGATATTGAAAGTGCTTCAACAAAGCAAGTAACCGGCGCGTCAATTCACGATCAAGTAGCTGCCAAAGAAGCAAATCTTAATAAATATCTACACGTTGAAAAATCACCAAGATATATGCTGACTGATCACTTTTTGCCATCTAGAACTTCTCTTAAAGCAGTGCAAGGAGATATTCCTGAAAAAGGCGATTTTGCTGAACTTGGATTTATTATTTCAAAAAAGAAAAATATCGTATTTACCGGTCTTGGTACTGCGTTTGATATTTCTGTACAAATCAAGAAAAAATTGAACTTGAAGAAAAATATCTTAAGTATTGATATCGAATTAACAAATCGTGGTGATAAAAATTTATTAGGACTATATGCTTGTGAATTAAATTTTTCTTTATTAGGCGGACATACAGAGGATAGATATTATTTAATTAACGATAAAAAGCCAACTAAATATTATATGGATTCTGCAGGTATTGAGCAAAAAGTAGAATCAATTAAAATTGTAAACGAGTATGATAAATTCTCGGTTGAAACAAAATTTAATGAATCAATAAGATTGTGGAGACATCCTAATTTTACGGTGTCGGGAAGCGAAGCTGGTTTAGAAAAAGTATATCAAAGTTCGGTAATAATACCAAATTGGAAAATTAATCTGAAACCAAATAATACAAAAAATATTAAATTTAGAATTATTATAAAGGAATTATGAAAGAAACAAAAATAAAGATCGCATATTTTAGCGCGGAGATTGGAATATCGGCAAAATTGCCGACCTACAGCGGCGGATTAGGAGTATTGGCAGGTGATCACATTAAAGCAGCGGCTGATGCCGGTTTACCGATGTGTGCTGTTACGCTTCTTTACAAGGAAGGATATTTTAAACAGCGCATTGATGATGATGGACATCAAACAGAAATTTACCCACGTTTTGACCCTGATCCATTGCTTAAGAAATTACCTGTTAAATTTACATTGCCACTACGCAAGCGTGATGTTTGGATTCAAGCTTATGAATACCGTTATGTTGGATTAACCGGTCATGAAATACCGATATATTTTCTTGATACAAATCTTGAAGAAAATTTTGAAGATGATAAATCTATTACTCTACGATTATATAGTGGCGATAAAGATCATCGAATTTTACAAGAAGCTATACATGGATTTGGTGGAATTAAATTATTAGATGAATTAAAGTATAATGATATTGAAACCTATCATATGAATGAAGGGCACGCTTCATTTATTATTATGCAACTGTTGAAGAAGTTTGATGGTAATCATGAAGAAGTAAGGAAACGATGTCATTTCACAACGCATACTCCTGTACCGGCAGGTCATAGTGAATATGCCATTGACCGTTGCGAAAGATTATTAGACGGTTTATTGTGGAAAGGGTTAAGTGAAGTTAATTCAATACAAAATGGACGTTTACATATGACTGAATTGGGTTTACATTTTAGTCGGTCAGCAAATGGTGTATCCGAATTGCACGGTGAAGTAGCTCAAAAACAATTTCCTAACTATAAGATTGAATATATTACAAATGGTGTTTATCATCCATATTGGGTTGGCAAGGAATTTCGTGAAGTTTTTGATAACCGATTACCCGAATGGAGAGAAGATCCCAATCGTTTGCTAAATATTGATGCAATTTTACCGGAAGAATTATTAAAGGCACATCAAAGTCATAAAGATTTTTTACTTGGTTATGCCAATTCACAAACTCAAAAAGCTCTTTCAAATGATGTGTTGACTATTGGGTTTGCCCGTCGGGCAGCAGGTTATAAAAGAGCCCAATTAATATTTAAAGACCTTGATCGATTAATTGATATCGGTAAAGGCAAAATCCAAATAGTATTCGCCGGGAAAGCTCATCCTGCTGATAGTCTTGGTAAAAGCATAATTTATGATGTTGTACAAAATGCTACAAAATTATTTGGAGAAGTAAAGGTCATTTATCTTGAAAACTATAATTTGTGGTTAGGTAGAATAATTACATCAGGAGTAGATGTATGGTTAAATACACCTCGCAGACCTAACGAAGCATCGGGTACAAGCGGAATGAAAGCAGCGTTAAATGGAATACCAAATCTATCTATTTTAGATGGTTGGTGGGCAGAAGCTTGTAAGCACGGAGAGAATGGATGGGGAATCGGAAATCCGGAAGTTGCTGATGATGAAACCGACGCAAATCATTTATATGAATTATTAGAAAATGAAGTAATACCCACATTCTATAATAATCAGAATAAATGGGTTTCAATGATGCGCGAATCAATAATTACCGGTGTAAACTTTACTGCATATCGTATGATAAAAGATTATCAAGACAAGTATTATAAATTATAATGTAGTTTGGAATTACTATTTTGGAAGCTGAAAAGTCTGGCAATTATTTTCCTATACGAGATTTTCATATTTCAAGAAGTGCTCGTATAAAATATAATATAGATAAGTCCTTATTTCAATTGTCAGGGGAAGTAGTACTTCATGATTTTAGTACAATACGTGAAGTTACTCAATTACTAAATGAAGATCGAGATGAGCCACTTTACACTAGCGATTTAAATGCGCTCGGATTAATTCATGAAAGTATTCACTATGTGATTTCTCTTTATAAGAAACAAAATAATTCGGATGTATTTAAAAATGCTATAGAATACTTATCTGAAAAGATATCTCTCGAAAATATTGAATTATTATTTTTAAAATTTGCAGATGAATTTCCTGTAAATGATGTTTTTAATAAAGTAAAAACAACAAAATCATATTTAAATGATAATACAGACGAAGTTCCAAATCGTGAAATTGTTGTAGAAGAATTACTTTTACTTTGGTTGGAAAACCAAAATCCAGCTTTTCAACCATTTAGTGAATTATTTGATGATTCAGAATTAAGTAAAAATACTGAATATCATCAAATTATAGATGGATTAAAGCAGTATTTTGATAATCAGCAATCATTTGGTCCTGACAATCAAAATTTAATTGATATGTTGCGGATGCCGTCAATTGTTGCGCCAAATTCACTTCAAAAGCAATTGGAATATATTCGAGATAATTGGAGTGATCTTTTAGGAGATTTTCTACAAAATATATTAAAGGCATTAGATTTTATATCTGAAGAAAAAAAGTCACGTGGATTTGGTCCAGGTGAAATAAAAATTCCTGAATACTTTTGTGAAGACGAATATGAACGATTCAGTCCTGACCGTGAGTGGATGTCGAAAGTTGTAATGATCGCCAAAAATGTTTATGTGTGGATGGACCAATTATCCAAGCAATATCAGAGGAATATTGCTCATTTAAACGATATTCCCGATGAGGAATTGGATAAATTAAAGGAATACGGTTTCACTGCTTTATGGCTGATAGGACTGTGGGAACGCAGCAAAGCATCAAAAGAGATCAAAAGAATGTGTGGAAATCCTGAGGCGGAAGCCTCCGCCTATTCCTTGTTGGGATATGAAATTGCTAATGATATTGGTGGATGGGATGCTTTCCATAATTTGCAGCAGCGTTGTTGGCAGCGCGGAATTAGAATGGCGAGCGATATGGTGCCGAATCATACTGGCATTGATTCGTACTGGGTAATTGAACATCCTGATTGGTTTCTTTCACTCAATTATTCACCCTATCCTTCCTATACATTTAACGGTAATAATTTGTCTGATGATGAACGTGTGGGGATTTTTATCGAAGATAAATACTTTTCGCGCGCCGATGCGGCAGTTGTTTTTAAACGTGTGGATTATTGGACAGGGGCTGAAAAATATATTTATCACGGCAACGATGGTACTGCGATGCCGTGGAATGATACCGCTCAATTAGATTATCTGAATCCGGAAGTTCGGGAAACAGTAATTCAGACAATTTTACATGTCGCTCGGAATTTTCCGATCATCAGATTTGATGCGGCAATGACACTTGCCAAAAAACATTTACAACGACTTTGGTATCCTGAACCGGGAACAGGCAGCGATATTCCATCGCGCGCGGAATTTGGATTATCGAGAAATGAATTTAATCAGAAAATTCCGAATGAGTTTTGGCGGGAGGTCGTCGATCGCGTAGCGGCGGAAGTACCGGATACATTATTACTTGCCGAAGCATTTTGGATGATGGAAAGTTATTTTGTGCGGACTTTGGGAATGCACCGCGTCTATAACAGCGCATTTATGAATATGTTGAAAATGGAGCGCAACGCCGATTACCGCACCACAATTAAGAAAACTTTGGAATTTGATGCGGAAATATTAAAGCGATTTGTCAATTTTTTAAACAATCCCGATGAGGAAACCGCTGTTCTGCAATTTGGCAGGGGTGATAAATATTTTGGCGTTACTTTATTAATGGTAACTATGCCCGGTTTACCGATGTTTGGTCATAGCCAAATAGAAGGTTTCGAGGAAAAATATGGTATGGAATACCGCAAAGCATATTGGGATGAAAAACCTGATTTGGGATTTGTGGAGCGCCATAAATACGATATTTTTCCGATAATGCATAAACGGTATCTTTTTTCCGGTGTTGAAAATTTTTATTTATACGATTATTTTAATTCCGATGGTAATGTGAATGAAAATGTGTTTGCCTATTCCAATAAATTTGGCGCGGAACGCGCCTTAATATTTTATAATAATTCTTATGAAAATACTGCCGGTTGGGTTCGGTTTTCATCCGCTTATAAAGATAAATTATCCGATAGTTTAAAACAAATTAGTGTTGCTGATGGGTTAAGTTTAACAAAAGGATTTAATCATTTTCTTATTTTCCGTGAACATAAATCGGGTTTGGAATTTATCCGCAGAGTATCAGATATTTTTGAGAAAGGTATTTATACTGAACTGAACGGTTATCAGTATCAAATATTTTGGAATATGCGCGAAATAGCTGATAATGAATTTTATCATTATTCGGAATTGCATAACCGGCTTGCGGGGCGCGGTGTGAAAAGTATCGAAGATGAATTACAAATGAACTTTAGACAGACAATGAATGTATTATTTGTTTCTGCAGAAGTAGCGCCATTTTCTAAAGCAGGCGGTCTCGCCGATGTTGTGGGCGCTTTACCGCAAGAAATATCAAAAAAGGGTCAGGAAGTTGCAATAATTACACCGTTCTATTCAGTTATTGATGAGAAAAAATATGCGCTAAAATATTCCGGTATTAAAGGCAATATTCAACTTGGAGATAATTATTTTGAATATAATCTATATCAGTATAAAGATGATGGTGGTGTTGATATTTTCTTCGTTAAAAACGATCATTATTTCAATCGAACCGGAATTTATACCGATGAAACCGGCGAAGGATATACAGATAATTTTGAACGATATTTATTTTTACAATATGTTGTAATAGATTTAATTAACAG
>JAUXHY010000149.1 GCA_030621275.1 bacterium
TACCTGTTCTATGATATCATACGACAATTAATAATTCATAATGAAAAAAAGTATCTCAACGATTATATTAAAAATAAAATAACCAACGATAGTTTTGTAGCTTTATACTACCTTAAAAAAATAATTCACGGTTACAATCTAGATACAAATACTTTAAACAATATCTTTAGTATTATCAATTATTCTAAAAGAGAAATAGATATTTCAATAAAGAATCAAAACTATTTAGGTTTCCAAATATTCAAAAATATGAATGAAGTATGTGATCTTTTTCATGATATTTTAAATGATAATTTCATTTTGAAATATTCAACTCATAATGAATCAATTAATATCCTCAGAATTTCAAATAATCTCGCTAAACTAGAATATACGCTTAAAGATTTAAGTAACTATAATAACTGTGCAGAAAAGGGGATAGAATTTCTTGCGATAAATGGCAAATCATTGAATCCTGAAAATGATGAAAAATATTTATTAGTTAAAAAAACAAATCATAAGGATAGATATGTTGTTTATGATAGTGGTTTTTTTGACGATGGAGATACAAAAAATATTTTAAAAAGATATGTACTAAAACAAGAATCAGCAAAAGATATCTCAAATATTATTTTCGAAACATTTTCATTAATGAAAAAATGGATACCCAGTAAAATTAATTTAAATCGAAATGAAAACAGATTTAGAATAATAAAAGAATTCTTCAGTCCCAAAACACATTTAAAAACAAAAAGTGAAAAAATATATGTTGCAGATATTGTTGAATCTAAATAGCACTTATTTCCTCTAGTATTAACTTTTTTTAATTAAATAATGACCACCCGGTCATTATTGTTTAAATTCTGCTGATGAATTCAACTTCTACAAGCACAAATAAGTTTGAACAGTTAGCGGATTTAAAGCAAAAATCCATAATTGATGCATCCGTTAATGAATTTGCCAATAACGGTTTTAAGAATGCCAGTGTCAATAAAATTGTGGAGGAAGCCGGAATTTCCAAGGGCTCTTTGTTCAATTATTTCAAATCAAAAAATCTGCTGTTCGATCATATTTATCAAATTGCTCTACGCGAGGTAAAAACCTATTTGGCAAAGGTACGGGATGAATCCAAGAATGATGATTTTTTCACTCGTTTTAGCAAGATAATCAATTCCGGAATAGCGTTTATAAACAAGCATCCGCGTTTGGCAAAAATATATTTTCGCTTGTTAAACAGCGATGACTCCCCGCACGGCAAGGTAATCGTTCAAAAATTGCATAGCGAAGCAATTCGGTATCTTACTCAATTTGTTGAAACAGGAATCGAAAGAAATGAACTGCGCAGTGAGTTAAATCCGACCACTGTTGCATTTTTAATGGAAAGCACCCTGAACCGTATTCTGCAAGTTCATTATCTTGAAATAATTGATACAAAATCCGAATTATCGAAAATCGATAACAATTGGATTGATGAAATTGTGGATACGCTAAAAATGGGATTATCCAAATAAGAATTAAGAATGAAAAAAATAAATGAGGGAAACCAATGGAACAAAATAAATTAGATAAAAAAATATTAGATATGCTGAATAAGGGTAATGTACTTACTCTGGCTACATCAGTCGGTGGTAATGCTTCAGCAGCCAATATCTATTATTATAATGATGGATTTGACATTTACTTTTTCACATTCAATCCTACTCGTAAAGCCGAACAGATTCGTGTTAATCCTGAAGTACAATGTGTTGTCCGCCCCGATGGAGAAGAAGGGATTAAAGAATTACAGATCACAGGTTATGCACATCAAATAAAAGACCCTGACGAAGCGGAAAAAGCAAAGAAAAATATTTTGTCAGTGACAAAAGCTTTTCAGAATCAAATGGATGATGAATTCCTGCAAAAGAATAAAATAACCGGATATTATAAAATTGTACCAACTGTTATTAAGTACGTGGATTTTTATTCCGACCCGCAATTTGAATGGAAAGAATTTCCGCAAAATCAAAAGTCACTATTATCTAATATTGCCTCAAAATTTTTAAAGAAAGTCGGCTTATATTTCCGTGAAATGCGTGCACCATTCTTTACCGCGACCATCGTACCTGTTGCACTTGGTGCTTCTGTATTTTATTATCAAACAGGCGTATTTCATTGGCCGTACTTTTGGTTATCGCTCTTAGGTGCGATACTAGCTCATGCTGGTACAAATGTTGCTAATGATTATTCCGATCATATAACTCGAAATGATGAGGTGAATAAACTATTCAGTCTGTTCAATGGCGGATCACGCGTAATTCAAGCAGGATTGATGTCACCCACTCAAGCATTTGTATATGCAATAGCATTATTTGCCAGTGTCATTTGGATTGGTCTTTCACTGAATGCAAGTCTACATGGAGCATATTTTGCATTAAGTCCTTTATTATGGATAGGTATCGCCGGTATTGCCTTGGGAATATTTTATACCGCCAATCCATTCAGATTAAGTTACCATGGACTAGGTGATATCGCTGTAATGCTTGGCTTTGGTCCGGTAATGGCACTAGGAACACATTATGTTCAAACACAAGCTATGCTTCCAATGGAAACTTGGCAATATCCACCGGCAATCATCGCATCTATTCCGGTTGCGATATTGGTAGGATTAATCTTATTCATTAATGGATTCCAAGATTTTATTGCAGATCGTGAAGTTGGTAAACGAACATGGGTCGTACGCTTAGCGGACAGTGGTGATATCGCTGATTTTGCGAAACCATTCAATGTTTATAAAATTTCGATTTACATTACATTTTTGTACATACTTGTATTGGGAATTGTCGGTTTCTTTTACTCGCAAATTTCTAGTCCTTGGGTGCTATTAGCCCTTATTCCATTCATACTAGTTAGAAAGGGAATTAAATCAGGCGAAGAGTGGCTGGATAAATGGTCAAGCAAAGATGCCGATAGACAAAAATTACCTTATGAATTATTACCGGTAAATGTTACCCATATTGGAACACACTTGACAGTTGGCGTGTTGCTAATCCTCGGATACTTTTTAGGCGGTATTATCTAATCGTTTAAAACAATATTTATAAAAAAAGTCTAAAACAAATGTTTTGGACTTTTTTACCTATTAATCAAAATAATATTTACTTTATAATTGTTGTTTTTCACTAATTTCTATTTGAATATATTTAAGATAATAGAATCTATTATACCCATGAATAAAAATTATTATTAATTTAACCAGTAACGTTTAAGGCTACACTAAAGAATATCTAAAGAATACACTGTGCCTTTACCAAATAATATCTCACTATTATGTTACCCAAAACCTCTCCTATACATCTTTAATTATAATAGATATTATACAAAATGGTACTCGGAAATATGTACAACCCTGAGAAAAATATGAAAATAAATTGTTGGGATTTTAATCAATGCGGCAGAGAACATGGTGGTAAAAATGTTGAAAAACTTGGAAAGTGTCACTCTGTACAATATAAATCATTCAATGGTATTAATGGTGGACTTTTTGGTGGAAGATACTGTTGGCATATTGCAGGAACTTTTCAAGATGGTGAACCAACATGTATACAGTTGAAAAAAGTAGAAAGTTGTGATATTTGTGAATTCTATTTAAAAGTCAAAGAAGAAGGCGATAATTTCGTCCAATAAATAATTTATTAAGGAATCGTAATGAATTACTGGCGTGCACCACTAGATATAAATACGATTGAAGTACCACATGGCGATGTACATATCGACATCGAACAGTGTAAAGGTTGTGAGTTCTGCGTTGAGTATTGCCCAAGAGATGTTTTGAAAATGTCCAAAGATTTTAACCGGAAAGGATACCATTATCCGATAGTTTTAAAACAAGGAGCTTGTGTTAATTGCACCCTTTGCGAAATGATATGTCCTGATTTTGCGATATTTGTTGTTGAGGGAAAACCGAGCCACCCAAATGTTGATGATGTGCTAAAAAGAGAGGCAAAATAATGAAAGCAGATCCAATTGGAGTAGCAACCGGAAGTCATTATATTGATGGTGACCACGCTTGCGGCGAAGGTGCAATTGCAGCAGGATGTAGATTCTTAGCGGGATATCCGATAACTCCATCAACAGAAGTTGCCGAAAGAATTGCGGAACGTTTTCCAAAAGTTGGCGGTATGTTCATCCAAATGGAAGATGAAATTGCGTCTATGGCTGCCATAATTGGCGCAGCGTGGGCAGGTCCAAAAGTCATGACGGTCACCTCTGGACCCGGTTTCTCTCTAATGATGGAAAATATCGGTCTCGCAACGATGTTGGAAACGCCTTGTGTTATTGTAAACGTTCAGCGCGGTGGACCATCTACCGGTCTACCTACTCTTACCGCTCAATCAGATATGATGCAGGCACGTTGGGGATCACACGGCGACTATGAAATTATAGCGCTTTCACCCAATTCACCTCAAGAATGTTTCGATTTAACAATCACAGCATTCAATTTATCTGAACTATGGCGCGTACCTGTTATGTTCATGATGGATGAATGCGTTGGTCACATGAC
>JAUXHY010000022.1 GCA_030621275.1 bacterium
GATTGTAGAAGATGTTGTAGATACTGCAACCGGTGAAATTTATTTTGAGCATGGTACAGAAGTAACAATTGAAGTACTAAAAACTCTTAAAGACGCAAAATTAAAATCCATTAAAGTTGTTGATAGGAATAACGATTTCCGTGCTATGATGCTTCTTAATACTATTGAGAAAGATCCAACACAGAACACAGAAGAAGCACTTGAAGTGGTCTATCAATTGATTCGTTCAAGCGAACCACCAAATTTAGAAACTGCTCAAAAATTTATTGAACGTATGTTTTTTAGTCCCAAGAAATATGATCTTGGTCAAGTGGGTAGATACAGATTAAATAAACAGTTCGATTTAAATATTAATGTTGAAGATACAATATTAACAATGGAAGATATTATCAAGGTAGTTCAGTACCTGGTAGATATGAGAAAAGGTGAGCGTGGTACAGATGATATTGATCACTTGGGAAATCGACGCGTTCGAACAGTTGGTGAGCAGCTTAAAAATCAATTTGCTACTGCACTTAGCAGAATGATTAGGACGATACATGATAGAATGAATCTTCGTGAAGCAGAATCAATTACGCCGCAGGATTTGATTAACGCGAGAGTAGTTACGACTGTTATTAATACATTCTTTGGTACTAGTCAGTTGTCTCAGTTTGGAGATCAAACAAATCCATTGGCTGAGATCACGCATAAGCGACGTATTTCTGCCTTAGGTCCGGGTGGGCTGACACGCGAAAGAGCAGGATTTGAAGTTCGAGATGTTCATTATACGCATTATGGAAGATTATGCCCCATTGAAACTCCTGAAGGTCCGAATATTGGTCTAATATCTTCTTTGGCGTTAATGGCAAATATTAATTGGCATGGTTTTATCGAAGCACCTTATAGAAAGATTAAAATAAAAGGGGATCACGCATATACAACAGATAAGATTGAGTACTTATCTGCTGATGATGAAGATAGAGTTTTGATTGCACAATCTAGTGCAAAATTGGATTCGGACAATAAAATTACTGATGATTCATTAAGAGTAAGAATCAAGGGTGACTTCCCGATGGTTGAACCGACGCAAGTTGAATACATGGATGTTGCTCCTAATCAGATTCTCAGTGTTGCGGCTGCTTTAATACCTTTTGTTGAACATGATGATGCAAACCGTGCTTTAATGGGTTCTAATATGCAGCGTCAGGCCGTACCACTTATGAATCCAGAATCTCCTATCGTTGGAACAGGAATGGAAGGAAAAGTAGCAAGAGATTCAGGATCCTGTTTAACCAGCCCAGTTAGTGGAACAATAATTAATGTTGATGCTAAACAAATTGAAATTAAGATTGATCTGATTCCCGAAGAATTAAGTTTGGTAGATGGTGATAATAAAATGGTAATTAAACTTGAAAAAAATCGTAGATCAAATCAAAATACATGTTATAATCAAAGACCATTGGTTAAAGTTGGGCAAAAAGTTAAAATTGGTGATGTTTTAGCCGATGGTGCTTCAACTGATAATGGTGAATTAGCATTAGGAAGAAATATAATCGTTGCATTTATGCCATGGCGCGGATTTAATTATGAAGATGCGATAGTATTAAGTGAAAGATTGGTAAAGGATGATATATTTACTTCGATTCATGTAAATGAAATTGAACTTGAGGTGCGTGATACAAAACGCGGCGAAGAAGAATTAACACCGGAAATCCCAAATGTTAGTGAAGAAGCTACCAAGGATATCGATGATAATGGGATTATACGAGTTGGAGCTAGAGTTAAAGAAGGGGATATTATAATAGGGAAGGTGACTCCAAAAGGCGAAACTGATCCAACGCCTGAAGAAAAACTATTACGAGCTATTTTTGGTGAAAAAGCGGGTGATGTAAAAGATGCATCAAAACGAGCTTCTCCCGGTATAAAAGGCACAATTATTGACACCATTTTATTTGAAAAACGTGCTAGGAAATCAAAGGTGCTTGATCGTAAAAATATTCTAGGACTTCAGGAAGTTACTCGTGATCAGAAACATAATTTAAAACAGTCGAGAGACAAAGTATTGCTAAGATTGCTTACGGATGAAACATCTGGAGGTATACGTGATGCTTCTTCTGGTAAGACATTAATTAAAAAAGGCACCAAACTTACCGAAAAGCGGCTTAAGGAATTTGATTTTGAGCGGTTTGCTCAAGATGCTCCGTGGATAGAAAGTAATACAGCATGGAAAAAGATAAAATTGGTTTGGAATTCGTTCAGAAAAGAGTGGAACCGTATAGAGAATTACTTAGAAAGTGAAACCTTTAAACTCCGTGTTGGTGATGAATTACAGCCGGGTATTTTAAAATTAGCAAAAGTATTTGTCGCGAATAAGCGTAAAGTTTCGATTGGTGATAAAATGGCTGGACGGCATGGTAATAAAGGTGTAGTTGCAGCTATAGTACCGGAAGAAAATATGCCATTTCTTGAAGATGGAACTCCAGTTGATATAGTCTTAAATCCGTTAGGTGTTCCCTCAAGAATGAATTTAGGACAATTATACGAAACAATGCTAGGATGGGCAGGTGGTGTCTTGGGAGTTAAATATGACACACCGGTATTTAATGGAGCTACTCCGAGTGAAGTCAAGGACGAACTTGAGAAAGCAAATTTACCGGTTCATGGTAAAACGCGACTTATTGATGGCCGAACGGGCGAATACTTCGATGATGAGGTAACTGTAGGGAATATTTATATGATGAAATTGAGTCATATGGTTGATGATAAAATGCATGCTCGTTCCACAGGACCATATTCTCTTGTTACACAGCAGCCATTAGGTGGTAAGGCACAGTTTGGCGGTCAAAGATTTGGAGAAATGGAAGTATGGGCATTGGAAGCATATGGTGCTGCACATACATTACAAGAGGTCCTAACTGCAAAGTCAGATGATGTAGAAGGTCGTTCAAAAATGTACAATGCTATTGTAAAGGGTGAGGATGTTCCAGCCTATGGTTCTCCTGAATCATTTAATGTTCTTATTAAAGAATTACAAGGTCTTGCAATAGACGTTGAATTAGATTAAAAGGTGAAGATTTGACTTACATTCAATCAAATAAAATTGATACAAATAAAAAGTATTCAAGTATTACCATAAGTTTAGCATCTCCAGAAAATATTCTTGCTAAATCATATGGTGAAATCCTAAAGCCTGAAACAATTAACTATCGATCTTATAAACCCGAAAAAGATGGTCTTTTCTGCGAAAAAATATTTGGACCTGTAAAGGATTACGAATGTCATTGTGGAAAATATAAGGGTATTCGTTATCGTGGAATAATATGTGACCGTTGCGGGGTAGAAGTAACTCGGAAAAAAGTTCGTAGAGAAAGAATGGGACATATTACACTGGCAGTCCCCGTCGTTCATATTTGGTATTTGAAATCAATTCCAAGCAAACTAAGTTACTTAATTGGGCATAGCACAAAAGAGCTTGAGCGGGTCATTTATTATGAATTATATATGATAATTGAACCAGGTAAAAGTGGCAGACAACAATTTGAGCTTATAGATGAAGAAACGTGGATGGAACTTGAGCAAAATTTTGGTTTTTATGCTGCTACAGAAGAAGAACGTGATGAAGAGGAATATTTTGTTGCATTAATGGGCGGTGAAGCCATCAAAGATGCTCTTGCAAAAATAAATCTATCTGGTCTTAAAGATGAACTAGAAAGTATTCTACTAACAACAAAATCTAAGCAGAAGAAACAAGATGCGTTAAAACGTTTACGGGTTGTTAAGGAGTTCATGATTGACTCAATTAATAAAAAAGTAAACAAACCGGAATGGATGGTAGTATCAGTATTGCCGGTTATACCACCTGAATTACGACCATTAGTTCCACTAGAAGGTGGTCGATTTGCTGCTAGTGATCTTAACGATCTATATCGAAGGATTATCATTCGAAATAATCGCCTAAAGAACTTGATGGAAATCAAAGCACCGGATGTGATTTTACGGAATGAAAAACGTATGCTTCAAGAATCTGTTGATGCGTTATTCGATAATAGTCGCAGAAAGACAGCGATTAGAAGTGGCACTCGCCGACCCCTTAAGTCTCTTTCAGATATGTTACGCGGTAAATCGGGACGTTTCAGACAGAATTTATTAGGTAAACGTGTTGACTATTCCGGTAGATCAGTTATTGTAGTTGGTCCAGAACTCAAACTGCACGAATGTGGATTACCAAAAGATATGGGTCTTGAGCTTTTTAAACCGCATATGATAAATGCATTGATTGATCGGGGATATGCTCAGACTCCTCGTGGTGCAAAATTGATGGTTGAAAATCATGATCCAATAGTTTATAAAGTACTTGAATATGTAGTTAAGGATCATCCTGTATTGTTGAATCGTGCTCCAACTTTGCATAGATTGGGTATTCAGGCATTCCAACCCGTTCTAGTAGATGGAAAGGCTATTAGAATTCATCCATTAGTATGTGCTGCATTTAACGCTGACTTTGATGGTGACCAGATGGCAGTCCATGTGCCAATTTCTGTTCAGTCTCAAATGGAAGCTCGTATTTTAATGCTTTCCAGTCATAATATTTTACATCCCGCAAATGGTAAGCCAGTTGCAATTCCTTCGCAGGATATGGTATTGGGATGTCATTATTTAACCAGACCAAAAACAGGCGATAAAGGTGAGGGAAAATTATTTGGTTCTTTAGATGAAGTGCTAATTGCGTATGAGAACAAAGCTGTAGGATTACATGCCATAATTGATGTACGACATCATAGTAAATGGCAAAAGAAAACAACAGTTGGCCGTGCAATTTTTAATTCCATTATGCCTAAAGAGTTAGAGTATTTTGATGAATTGATTTCTAAAAGAACTTTAAGCAAGGTTGTTAATCAGTCCTATCTTGTAGCTGGTAATTTTAAAACTGTAGAATTTTTAGATAAATTAAAAGATCTTGGTTTTTCTATTGCAACTAGTAGTGGTAGTTCAATTTCAATTAATGATATTTTAATTCCTGACGACAAAGATGTAATAATTAAAAAAGCGGAAAACGAAGTAGATGGAGTTCAACAAAATTTTGTTAATCATATCTTAACCGATGGAGAAAGATATAATAAAATAATTGATATTTGGACTCATGCTACCAATCACGTAGCTAACTCAATGATGAAAGAACTAAAAAATGATCGTCAAGGATTCAATCCGGTCTATATGATGGCTGATTCAGGTGCAAGGGGTAGTCAAGATCAGATTAAGCAATTAGCTGGAATGCGTGGATTAATGGCAAAGCCCAAAAAAGCTATGACAGGTGGTCAAGGGGAAATTATCGAATCACCAATTATTTCCAATTTTAAGGAAGGGTTATCTGTCATGGAGTATTTTATATCCACTCATGGTGCCCGGAAAGGTCTTGCTGATACTGCGTTAAAAACAGCTGACGCCGGATATTTAACTCGTAGATTAGTTGATGTTGCGCAAGATGTTGTTATATCTGAAGAAGATTGTGGAACAATTAATGGAATAATTACTAGCGATTTAAAAGAAGGTGAAGAAATAATTGAACAATTATCAGATCGTGTTTTAGGAAGAACGGTATTAGATGATCTGATAATAGATGGAAAAGTAATGATTAAGGCAGGTACTATCATTACTGAGCGCGAAGCTGACATTATCGCTAGTAGTGAAATACAAAATATTCGAATTAGATCAGTATTAACTTGTGAATCTAAAAGAGGTGTTTGCAGTAAATGTTATGGTTGGGATTTAGCTAGGCACCGTATTGCAAATATGGGAAGTGCGGTTGGAATTATAGCGGCACAAAGTATTGGTGAACCGGGTACACAGCTTACATTACGGACATTCCACATTGGTGGAACCGCCACGCGTATAATTGAGAAATCTGATATGAAAAGCAGGTATGGTGGTGTTGTTAAGTTCTCAGATAAGTATGATTCTGCTGATACTATTAATGAGGCAGGTAATGAAATAACAAGATGTATGGTTAGACATTCCAAAATATTTATTGCTGATGAGCAAAACCCGACCAATATTAAAGCTGAGTTTAATATTCCATATGGTGCTAATATCTTAGTTAGTGAAGGTGATATAATAAAAGCAGGAACAACGCTTGTTCAATGGGATCCTTATACTGACATAATTCTTGCGAGACATGATGGTTTTGTAAATCTGAAAGATTTTATTGAGGGAGATACATATCAAATTGAAGCTGTGGAAGGTGGTAAAAAACAAATGGTGGTTGTTGAATCCAAAGATCGCCAACTTAGCCCACAAGTAGAAATACAGGATAAAGACGGGAACGTTATGGCAGGCGGCACGATACTACCTGTAAACGCAACTTTAAATGTAATTAATAAACAACAAGTTAAACGTGGTCAAACCTTAGTAAAAATTCAAAAAGATATTGGAAAAACTAGAGATATTACAGGTGGGCTGCCTCGGGTAGCGGAGTTATTTGAAGCGAGGATGCCATCCAATCCAGCTGTTGTTACTGAAATAAATGGAACAGTTAAATTTGGTGAAACAAAGCGTGGAATACGTAAAATATTAATTGAAACACGAGACGGAGAAAGTCGTGCATATAAAATACCATATGGTAAACATGTTATTGTGCACGAGGGAGATTTCATTACAGCAGGCATACCACTATGTGAAGGTGCAATTTCTCCTGTTGATATTTTAAGTATTCTTGGTCCAGGTGCTGTTCGCGAGTATCTTGTAAATGAAATACAAGAAGTTTATCGATTACAGGGTGTTGGTATCAATGATAAACATATCGAAGTGATTGTTCGTCAAATGATGAAAAAAGTCAGAGTGACAGATCCTGGTGATTCAAGGTTTCTGGAATCTCAAAGAATTGACAGAGTAGATTTTGCAATCGAAAACGAACGTTTAGCTTTAATGGCAGTCGTTGCAGATTCTGGAGGTAGTGATTGGGAAAAAGGTGCACTAATCTTAAAATCTGAGTTAAGAGATATTAATAAAGAATTGAAAGAAGAAGGTAATGCGACAATTAAAACACATAAAACTCAACCTGCTACCTACGATCCATTATTAATGGGTATTACTCAGGCATCTCTAAATACTGAAAGTTACTTGTCAGCGGCATCTTTTCAGGAAACTACAAGAGTTCTAACTGATGCAGCAACCGCTGGTAAAACTGACTATCTCAGAGGGTTAAAAGAGAATGTTGTGATCGGTAGATTGATACCTGCTGGCACCGGTTATCCTGTTTTACGGGATATATTATTGGACTCTGAAAATGATGATAAGACAGAAGCACCGATAGAGATTCCTATCGATGAAATTGTGTAAAAATAAAAATGAATAAAGTTATGAAAATAATTGACTGTATTCATAATTCTTGAATAAATTTATAGGCTTAATTTAAATAGATATGCCGACGATAAATCAACTAGTAAAGAAAGGTAGAAAGCGGATTTTGCAAAAAAATGCGAGTCCGGCACTACAACGTAACCCGCAAAAACGTGGAGTTTGTGTACGCGTATATACAACTACACCGAAAAAACCTAATTCAGCATTGAGAAAAGTTGCTCGTGTGAGGCTAACCAATGGGATGGAAGCAGCAGCATACATTCCGGGTGAAGGACATAATTTGCAAGAACATTCAATTGTGTTGATTGAGGGTGGCAGGGTCAAAGATCTGCCTGGTGTTCGTTATCATATTGTACGTGGAACACTTGATACAGCTGGTGTCAATGATAGAAAGACAAGTCGTTCCCGTTACGGCACAAAAAGACCTAAGGCTTAATTGTTATGCGTAGAAGAAGACCAGAGAAAAGAGAAATTTTACCCGATCCGGTTTATAATGACCTTTCGGTTGCCAAATTTGTCAACTATGTGATGGAACGCGGTAAGAAAGGCGTTGCTGAAAAGATTTTTTATGATTCAATGGATGTGATTAAAAAGAAAACAAAGATCGATGGTTTGAAAATATTTCAAGATGCTATTAAAAATGTTACACCTTTGTTAGAAGTGAAATCAAAACGTATTGGTGGGGCAACCTATCAAGTTCCGATTGAAGTTCCTAAGAAGAGACAATTTTATTTGTCATCCCATTGGATAATCAATGCTGCTGTAGGCCGTGGTGGTAAACCAATGGCTGAGCGTCTTGCTACTGAGTTGATAGCAGCTGCAAATAATGAAGGTGGTGCAATTAAGAAAAAAGATGATACTCATCGTATGGCTGAAGCAAATAAAGCATTTGCACATTTTGGAAGACCTAGACGGTAATGAAAAGTATTTCCCTAGATAAAGTACGTAATATTGGTACAATGGCTCATATTGATGCTGGTAAAACCACGTTAACTGAGCGAATATTGTTTTATACTGGTCGTACGCACAAAATAGGGGAAGTGCATGAAGGTGGCGCGACGATGGATTGGATGGCACAAGAAAAGGAAAGAGGTATCACCATAACTTCCGCAGCAACAACTTGTTTGTGGAATGATAATCGTATTAATATTATTGATACGCCTGGTCATGTTGATTTTACTGTAGAGGTTGAAAGGTCTCTCAGAGTTTTAGATGGTGCAGTGGCAGTATTTTGCGCAGTTGGAGGTGTTGAACCTCAAAGCGAAACTGTATGGCGTCAAGCTGATAAATACGATGTTCCGCGTATTGCTTTCGTAAATAAGATGGATCGTACCGGTGGGGACTTTTTTAATGTTATAGACATGATGAAAGAAAGATTGGGAGCAAATCCATTGCCGATGACAATTCCGATTGGTTCTGGTGAATTGTTTACCGGAATTATTGATCTTTGCTCAATGAAAGCAATTTTATATAATGAGTCATCATTGGGTGCTCGATATGAATATGGTGAAATCCCAAAAGATTTAGTTGAAGAAGCAAATAAATGGCGTCATCATCTTATTGAAGAAACTGCCGCATATGATGAATGTTTATTGGAAAAATATTTAGCCGATGAAGAAATTGAAGAAGGTGAATTAAAAGCAGCAATCAGAAAAGGATGTATAGATAATACATTTGTTCCCACTTTTTGTGGTTCGGCTTTTAAAAATAAAGGTGTGCAAAGACTATTGGATGCTGTTGTTGATTTTTTACCCACTCCATTAGATATCGATGCAGTATCTGGTTTGGATCCAAATGATTCAGATATTGTACTGAAACGTGCGCCTGATGAAAAATCGCCTTTTAGCGCTTTAGTTTTTAAAATTATGACTGATCCGTATGTTGGGAGGTTAACATATTTAAGGGTATACTCAGGTAGATTGGAAAAAGGTTCATATGTCTTTAATCCAAATACTGGAAAAAGAGAACGGATTAGCAGATTATTATTAATGCATGCAAACAAGCGTGAGGCTTTAGAATCAGTATCAGCTGGTGAAATCGTTGCTGCAGTTGGTCTTAAAGCAACTAATACGGGTCACACTATTTGTGACGCTGATAATCCAATAATATTAGAATCCATGGACTTTCCAGAACCGGTTGTGGAAGTATCTGTTGAGCCGGTTAGTAAGGCTGATCAAAAAGCATTGTCAGAAGCATTGGCGAAATTAAGTGAGGAAGATCCTACATTCAAGGTCTCAACAAATCAAGATACGGGTCAAACAATTATTGCGGGAATGGGAGAATTGCATTTAGAGATTCTAGTTGATCGATTAAAACGTGAATTTAGCGTAAATGCAAATGTTGGAAAGCCGCAGGTAGCATATACCGAAGCAATTACGAAAGAAGTTGAAAAGATTGATGTTAAATTTTCAAGGCAATCAGGTGGGCGTGGGCAATTTGGTCATGTTGTTATCAATGTAGCACCAAACGAATCCGGTAAAGGTTATCGTTTTGATAACAAAATAGTCGGTGGTGTAATACCGAGAGAATATATACCTGCTGTTGACGCAGGAATTCAAGAAGCTTTAAGAAATGGCGTAATTGCCGGTTATCCGATTGAAGATTTGCGCGTTGAACTTATATATGGGTCGTACCACGAAGTAGATTCATCAGAGATAGCATTTAGAATAGCCGGTTCAATGGCGATTAAAAAGGCGTGTAAGGTAGCTGGTCCAGTATTGATGGAACCTATAATGTCTGTTGAGGTTGTTACACCGGAAGAGTATTTAGGTGATGTGATGGGAGATATTAATTCACGTCGCGGAAAAATTGAAGGCATGGGACAGCGTAAGGATGCACAAGTAATTAAAGGAAATGTACCATTGGGTAAAATGTTCGGATACGTTACAGATCTAAGATCAATTACTCAAGGTCGCGCTGTTTTCCATATGGAGTTTTCACATTATCAACAAGTTCCACTAAATGTGCAGACAGAAATAATTGAGAATGTACATGGAACAACATCCTAAATAAATAGGAGAGCAAAATGGCAAAGGAAAAATTTGAACGAAGTAAGCCGCATGTAAACATAGGAACGATAGGTCATGTAGATCATGGTAAGACTACGTTGACAGCGGCCATAACATTAGCGCAATCAGCGCAAG
>JAUXHY010000219.1 GCA_030621275.1 bacterium
GGATTGATTGATTCGCATGGGCATTTGACTGGCTATGGTAAATCATTGGAACATATTGACTTGGTAGGTACAAATAGTTTCCAGGAAGTACTTGATTTAGTAAATGAAAAGGTGAAAACTGTTGAATCTGGAGAATGGGTTCGCGGTCGCGGCTGGGATCAAAACGATTGGGATATTAAGGAATTTCCACACAACCAAGCCTTAAGCAATATCTTGCCAAATAATCCTGTAATGCTTTCACGGATTGATGGACATGCCATTTTAGTTAATCAGAAAGCTATGGAAATTGCCGGTATTGATAGCAACACTCCGGATCCCGACGGTGGAAAAATATTTCATGAATCAAATGGAAACCCAACTGGGATATTTCTGGATAATGCGGAGAAATTAATTACTGATTATGTTCCGAAATATTCAAATGAAAAAATTCGCGGTATAATTCAGATCGCAGCCAACCGCTGTGTCGAGCTAGGTTTAACAGGTGTGGGTGATGCGGGAATTCCAATATCAAGAATAGATGATTATAAATATCTTATCGATAATAACAAGATGCCAATTCGCATTAATGCGATGTTAACAGATACGGTTGTCAGCGATATTAGCGGATTTTTGCAAAAGTATAAAGTTGATTCTTATGGTAACGATTTTCTTAGAGTAAAAAGTTTTAAGTTGTACGCTGACGGTGCATTGGGGTCACGTGGTGCTGCATTATTTGAACCTTATAGCGACGACCCTGAAAATAGCGGATTGATAGTAACTGAAAATTCTCACATGCTAGAAGTATGTAAAGCTGCATTGGAATCCAATTTCCAAGTATGCACACATGCCATAGGCGATAAGGCGATTCGAACAATGTTGGATGTATATGAGAAAGCATTACAAAAATATCCTAATACAGATCATCGTTTCCGCATTGAGCATTCTCAAATTGTTAACCTTGAGGATGTTTCACGTTATGCTGATTTAGGTGTAATACCTGCAATGCAACCACAACACGCTATATCGGATATGCCATGGACAGAAGATAGAATAGGTCCGGATAGAGTTAAAGGCGCTTATGCATTTAGAAGTTTTATAGATGAAGGCGTTATTATTCCTTGCGGATCTGACTTTCCGATAGAAGTTCCTAATCCATTAATTGGAATTCATAATGCAGTTACCCGCCAAGATGAACATGGGAATCCGAAAGGTGGTTGGTTACCTGAACAAAAAATGACTATCGAAGAAGCAATAAGAGGATATACAATTTGGGCAGCGTATGCTGCATTCCAAGAAGATATTTTGGGTTCGATTGAAGTTGGTAGGTATGCGGATTTTACAATATTAGACCATGATATACTTACAATTGATCATTCAGAGATTCTTAACACTAAACCAATATATACTATTGTCGGCGGGGAAATACGATATCAAGCAAATAATGGTATATAATGGATGGTATACAATAATTATGACAACTATTTAATAAAAAATAAATCTAAAGTAAATTACCTAACACTATTAAGGAAAAATATTATGAAAAACTGGTCTAAATTAATCCTTTTAATAATATCTATTATTTTAATTAGTTGTATAAAACCAGTAAAAATTATTATACCGGAAAATATGCAAAGCATTCCTGCAATGCCGGTTGTTGGAACTGAGAATTCTTGGAGATTGGACTTTGGCGGGTTTCATGCATATAATATTCTTGATAGCGATAGCCGTATTTTACTAACTGATGCTAGGAACGCATCATACGATATCAAATCATTTGAATTTATGATGAGTACTGCGGGTGGCACACAGTATGAGTGTTATTGTGAGTTTCCAATGAAGAGTCTCGATGATGAAACATTCCGATGTATGTTTCAAAATGTTTATAATCAATTCGATTTAGGAAAATTAACAGATAGAGTTATCGACGCATCTTCAGGTGAAATTACAATCGAAGGATATTATGAATTTGAAGGTAATAAACCCGGTTCAAAAAAAGTTTTAGTTGGATACCTTTTTAATGATTCAGATAATAATATTGGTTTGGTAGATGTCTCAAATACAAATAACGAGACAGTCTGGATAGATCCTTCACTCGATCTACATAAACAGATTATGGTTGCGGCCGGTTCAACTAGTTTAATATTAAAACACAGAAAGTGGTACGAAGGATTTTACGATAATATAGACCAAGAAACTCCTCAAGATAATTATTAAAATTTGGTTTAAGTGAAATGGAACTTATTTCACTGGAATTTGATCCATAATATATTCTGCCAGGGCTGTAATTGTAAGACTTGGATTTACTCCGAGATTAGCCGGCACAATTGACCCGTCCACAACATATAAATTATCGTAGCCATGGATATTTCCGTTAAAATCAATTACACCATTTTCAGGTGAATTTGACATAATACATCCACCCAAAATATGAGCTGTTGAGGACGTGTCAAATAGTACTTCCGGTAGTACACTAAAGGCCGCACCGTTTACTCGTTTAGCAAATCGCCTAGCGATATCATTAGCGACGGGAATATAGGAAGGTACTTTTTCATTAGTTTGCCAATTGGAATTAATTGACCTTTTCCCCAATCTCCACCAACGACGTTTATATTCAAATTTCATATAGTTACTAATTGTTTGCATAACTAATAGGATTGTTGTTTTTTCAGCCCATCTAAAAGGCCAAAGCGATTTTATAAATTGAATTGGATGTTTCAAGATTGTGAGTAAAAATGATAACTGTCGGGGCAATCCTTCCTTACCATCAGTTAAAATAGTTGCAAGTCCGGACATCGCATCTTGTCCTTTGGCATATCTGACAGTCTCGATGTGAGTATCTTCATCGGGATATACTCCCGACGTTATAGCTATGCCTTTTGAATAATCTTCTCCGTCATTTGCTTTTACTCCAACTAAAGTTTCGCTATTTGTGCGAACTACATTGCCCAATTGATTAGAAATTTCAGTCAATGAGCCAATCGCTTTACAGCGATGTAATAAGTCCACAGTCCCCATTACACCACCGGAAAATATGACGCCTTTGGTATAGAATGTTTTCTTTTTACTGAGAAAACCCGTCACTTTTTTTGTAGATATTTGATATTGGCCATCTGTTAGCGGTGATACATCAATCACTTTAGTCTCTGAGATTATTTTAACTCCCAATTGTTCTGCTAAATAAAGGTAATTTTTATCGAGTGTATTCTTAGCCCCATATCGACATCCCACC
>JAUXHY010000179.1 GCA_030621275.1 bacterium
GATGTTAGCAGCAGTAAAGATGTTTACATCCATTGTACAGTTGCGTTTGGCGGAGTGGAGATAAAATAAATATATCATGTATCATTGTTTATTAGGAGGTTTACAGGTAAAATTATAATATGAAGAAATCACTAATATCACTAATTCTTTTTATTTCAACATTGTTTGCCGTTCCAGATTCGTTGGTATATCGTGTGCCCATTGAAGGCACGATAGACTTAGGCTTACCGCCATTTATTGAACGATCACTAAAAACTGCAGCTGAAGAAGGTGCAATTGCAGTAATATTTGATATTGATACTTTTGGTGGACGTGTTGATGCTGCCACGCAAATTAAAGATGCAATTTTAGATTCACCGCTCTTGACAGTAGCATTTATCAATCGGCGGGCAATATCAGCTGGAGCGCTAATATCAATGTCTTGTGATAAAATTTATATGACAAGCGGTGGTACAATTGGTGCAGCAACGGCAGTAGATATGCAGGGACAAAAAGGAAGTGAAAAGGTAATTTCGTACATGCGGGAAGAAATGGCTTCTACCGCAGAGAGTACTGGACGGAACATTGATATTGCAAAAGGAATGGTTGATGAAGAATTAAACTTCACGCATTTAGTCGTGAACGGTGATTCGATGGAAGTGTTGGATTTGGAGGGTCGTAAAGAAGGCAAGTTAATTACTTTAACTACGGAACTTGCAAAAAAATATAAAATCGCTGATGGTGATGCCGAAACATTTGATGAATTATTAGAGAAATTAGATTTGGCGGGTGCCGAAGTGATATCTACCAAAGCCACTTGGTCGGAAGCAATTGTACGATTTTTAACTAATCCAGTAGTTGCATCCTTATTAATGACATTTGGATTCTTAGGAATTTTATTTGAATTACAACAGCCAGGGTGGGGTGTTTCAGGTACAATTGGAGCAGTTTGTTTGGCGTTAGCTCTTGGGGCAGGTTATATTGCTGAACTTGCATCGGTTACCGATTTCCTAATAATTTTTGTTGGTATATTACTATTGCTAATCGAAATGATCGTGATACCGGGGTTTGGTTTAGCCGGTATCGGCGGAATAATTTTAGTTGTATTTGGTTTATATCGACTATTATTACCGGATATTCCGGTTGGAGAGGAGGTTGCAGATATGGCAATGTTTGGTTTAACAATTGGAATTATTGGCGGATTGATTGGGTTGGTATTGCTGTTAAAATTAATGACGAAGACAAAATTTTGGAAAAAATTAGCCACACCTGATGTGCAAGACCATGAACGTGGTTATGATACATCACTGGGATTGGAAGACATGGTAGGACAAGAAGGGTTGGCAGATACAGATTTACATCCATCCGGTTGGGTAACAATTGAAAATGAAAGAATTTTTGTTGTTAGCGATGGTACTTTTATTGAGGATGGAGAAAAAGTAAAAATAATCAAGGTTGACGGCAATCGAGTTGTCGTGAAAAAAATTAATAAATAGAGTTTTAGGAGGATAAAATGAGTACAATTTCATTGATTTTACTTGGATTGGTAATCCTATTCGTATTGGTAATTTTTTATTTTGTACCAGTTGGGATGTGGATTCAAGGTATAGTAAGTGTTGGTTTAGGCAAAATTAGTATTCTTGACTTGATCCGTATGCGCTTAAGAAAAATTCCACCACGTTTAATTACCGATGGGGTTATTAATTGTTATAAGGCAGGTTTAACTGATATTGAGACAGATATGCTGGAAACGCATTTCTTGGCGGGTGGTAATGTCGCTAATGTTGTTGATGCGTTAATCGCAGCTGATAAAGCGAATATTGATCTAAGGTTTGCAACCGCCACGGCGATTGATCTTGCCGGACGTGACGTGAAAACTGCTGTGCAAACTAGTGTTTATCCAAAGGTGATTGATGCACCGGTAGAAGGATATCTTTCCGCAGTTGCCAAAGATGGTGTTGAGCTTAAGGCTCGTGCCCGTGTTACTGTACGAACAAATATCCCTGGGTTAGTTGGTGGTGCCACCGATGAAACAATCATCGCGCGCGTTGGCGAGGGTATTGTTAGTGCAATCGGTTCGTCAGATAATTATTCTCGCGTATTGGAAAATCCTGATAATATTTCAAAAGCAGTGCTAAATAAAGGACTTGATGCTGGTACGGCATATGAAATATTATCTATTGATATTGCTGATCTTGATGTAGGTAAGAATATTGGTGCACGTTTACAAGCCGACCAAGCCGAAGCCGATTTACGTGTCGCTCAAGCGAAAGCAGAAACACGCCGTGCGATGGCTGTAGCGGAAGAACAGGAGATGAAAGCACGCACGCAAGAGATGCAAGCGACTGTTGTGAAAGCCGAAGCCGAAGTTCCAAAAGCGATGGCACAAGCATTCCGCGAAGGTAATCTTGGTGTGTTTGATTATTATAATTTAGGCAATATCAAATCTGATACAGGAATGCGCGATAGTATAGCCGGTACTGATAAAAAAACTGAGAAAAGTTTTAAATAGGAGTTAATACCAATGGAAGGCATGGGCATTTGGATATTTCTTCTTTTATTTTATTTGTTGCAAGCGCTAGTAAAACGTAAACAGAAACAACAACGTTTGCAAGAAACGGAAGAAACAAGTCCAGAACCACAAACAGTTCCTACTCCTCATCCGAGTAGTGAACCGCAGAGAGGTAGAACTCCGCAGAAGCCACGGCGACCTGTATCGTTAGAAGATCTATTTAATCCGGAAAAGTTGCGGGACATGTTGGGTGTCCCGCAACCGCAACCGGTAGAGAAGCCAGAACCTAAATTGGTTCCGCAACCGGTACCACAACAGTTTGCGACGCACAAAGTAAAACCGGAAATGCACAAAAGGCGGGAAGAACCGCAACAACATAAACCGTCTTTACATCATGAACAAGAAGACCGTGAAACTGGTTCAAGAGTCGCTTCTGCTGATATTACTGATGTTGACGAATCCGTAGCAAAATTCAAATCAAGTCGTTTAGGTAAATCTGATATAACAAGCGACCGATTCGATGTACGCAAAGAGGCTCCCGGTAAAAAGAAAAAGGCACACGCACTTGAATATTTTGATGAACCGGAAGATATTCGCAATGCTGTTGTTTTAAAAGAAATATTAGATAGACCAAGAGCGTTCAGGCGGAATATTAGATAATAATTTATCAATATTGACTATAGTAGAGACGTAAAATATTACGTCTCTACTGTTATTAAGGCCTAGAAAATTCTATTAACGGTAGATAGTTTCCTTGATCTGCTTTGTGGAGTGCTTGCAAATATTCCATCCTCGCTTCACCTTTTTTAACAAGATTATATCTACCCCAAGTAAATATTGGTTTGTTTAATCCGTGATTAATTAAAATGTCAGCACATAATCTTGAATGCCTGCCGTTCCCATTAGCAAACGGATGAATAGAAACTAAGCGATGTTTGAATCTAATCGCTAATTCATCAGGTTCATAAGTGTTGTGCTCAATCCAATATTTACAGTCATCTAATAAATTCCTTAATTCGAAAGGTATTTGATATTTATCAACGCCTAGATTTTTATTACTTGTTCTGTAATTACCAGCCCATTTCCATACGTTACCAAACATTCGTTTATGAACATCAAGAATAAATGATTCTTGCAAAATCTTTTCTGTTTTAAATTGTCTGGTAAGTGTCCATTCAACGGCATCTTCGATATTTTGTTGTTCAAATTCATCTAATTCGCCGCGAGTGGAAATTGTTTTTATAAGCAAACTTTCTATTTCATCTTCTTCAAGTGGAGTTTGACCCTCAAAATATTGTAACTCTAATTCCATAAGTACCTTGGCATTTTCTGTATTATTTCTTCTGTTTTTTCTTGAATTGCT
>JAUXHY010000207.1 GCA_030621275.1 bacterium
GGTGGTGGCATTAGAGCAGCATTTAGTAATCTTGAGTTTGACAATGTAAACAGATGCAATATTTACAATAATACAATTGCTTACAGTGTAAATGCTCTTGATCTATGTACTGATTGGTGGGATAATTCTGATATAATTGAAGTCTACCTTGATACATTTACTGTTATGAATCCTACGGATCACTATGCATATCCTATTGAAAATTTTACTTTTGATATTCAAAATTCTTACTTAGACCAACCTGCTCTATTTAGCGATTATTATGTAAACCCCAATATTGGGAGTGATACTAATTCAGGTGCATCTCCTGAAGAAGCATTTAAATCCATTACTCATATTTTGAATTCATATCCCGGTGGTGAAGGCGACTCTGCTGCAATTCATCTTGCTAATGGGATATATAGTTCAACTTCAAATAGTGAAATATTCCCGCTTTTACCAAGGAGCAATGTATCACTGATCGGTGAATCTGAAGAAAATGCAATAATTGATGCAGAAGGAAAGTCAGGCGTTATAAGTGTGCTTAATATTAAAAACAGTGAATTAAGTAATTGTACTATTATTAATGGTTCGGATTATTATGGTGTGGGTGGAATTAAAATATATACTTCAAATTTCAATTTAAATAATGTAACAGTTAAGAATTGCATATCAGATTTTAGTTTCGATTACTCGGGTGGGGCAGTATTTGTGTACCAATCGGTTTCTAACATGAAATTTGTTTCAATTATTAGTAATCCATACTCCGGCGGTTTAAGAGTTAATAATTCAAAATTACAATTGCATAATTCTATTATTTCAGGAAATGATTGTTATGGATATGGTGCAGGGATAATGATAACAGATACTTCTGATGTTGATTTACAAAATGTAATAATAAACAATAATCAAGCAGGACAATATAGTGGAGTATTACTAACAGATAGCGAACTAAATATTTCAAACGCTGTAATTATTAATAATACTATTACAGGTAGCAATACTTCCAATAAAGTTTTTGGGGCTTTCGGAGGTGTGATACAAATTGAAAATACCATAATATGGAACAATTATTATTCTAGCATTTCAACAACTGAACCTTGGTGGACAAATTTTCCCACTAATTTAAGTATATCCCACAGTAATATAAAAAATGGACTGTCAGGTGTTTTTGTTAGAGATCAGGATACGCTCAATTGGCATGAAGGCAATATAGACACAGACCCCCTCTTCGTTGATCCTGAGAATGGCGATTTCCATTTACAACCGGGTTCTCCCTGCATAGATACTGGAAATCCCGATGCTCAATATAATGATGTTGACGGTTCGCGAAATGATATGGGAGCTTATGGCGGTCCCGGTGGAGATTGGTAAGTGAAGTACATATACTTAATATTATTCGCAATACTTCTAATATTCAGTTGCAAACTTGCACCAACAGATGACAATTACATCAACGTTCCCAAAGATTATTCAACAATTCAAGAAGCGATAGATTCTGCTTCGAAAGGTGATACAATTTTAGTTGAGCCGGGTACTTATTACGAAAATATTAATTTTAATGGTAAAGAAATCACTGTTGCTTCAAAGTTTATAATTGATGGAAATGAAGAACACATTTTAAATACTATTATTGATGGACACAATCAAGAGAGTGTCGTCACTTTTAAAAACGGTGAAACCGAGAATACAAAACTAATTGGGTTTACTATCCAAAATGGAAGGGCTGATAAAGGCTGTCATGAAGGATTTGATTATGGATATGGTGGTGGTATTTTATGCAAAGATTCAAGCCCTTGGTTATCATTCCTTAGAATAAAAGATAATAAGGCTTTTAGTGGTGCAGGTATAGCATTTTTTAATTCAAATTCAATTGTAAACAATGTAATAATAGAAAATAATATATGCATTGGAGATTGTTGGGAAATTGTGGGAGAGGGAGGCGGTATCTTTGACTTTAATTCAAATTTAATTGTAAATAATTCGGTTATTAATAATAATTCAGCTGAAAATGGTAGTGCAATATATTCCAATTCGTATAGTTTTGGTCTTAATCACTCAAAAATTTCTTCAAATGTTTCAGGGTGGGCAGCAATTGTGGCTGGTTCAATGGTGTTAAATAATGTTTTAATTCTGGATAATGAGACTCCCAATATACCTAGTGGAGCTGGAATTTCCGGTGGAAAAATATTACTAACAAATTGCATAATCGCTTTTAATGAAGGATTTGGAATTGATGTGGGTGGTTGGTATAATCCTGATGGTAGAAATATCTATGATATTACAAATTCTATTTTTTTTAAGAATACAGCTGGATTAAGGGCAACTGGAGTAAATATCAATATTCATAATTGTATTTTTAAAAATAATATCGAATTTTATTTGGCTCCTGGTTTAAACTCACAGGAAACACTTGTAGAATCAAAAATAGAAATTAATTATTCAAATATTTTAAATATCGACTGGGGTATTAAAAATGACTGGGAACCTAAATCAATTGTAGTCTTTAATGAAAATAGTATTTCAAGTGATCCCTTTTTTGTTGACCCCATCAATACTGATTTCCACTTACAATTTGGTTCTCCTTGCATAGATACCGGCAATCCCGATGCTCAATATAATGATGTTGATGGTTCACAAAATGATATGGGTGCTTATGGCGGCCCCGGTGGAGATTGGTAGAATACTGAATTGTATTTGATTGAACACAATTTCTAAAACTTGTATAATTCATTCATTAAAAATCATTTTATTTAATGAATACATCAACAATAAGATCATCTGAATTTGCTACCGATTCAAATTCTTCTCAATTAATCAATCAAAAATTAAAACAAACTGATTCACAATATATTTTATTAATTGATGACCAAAACAACCCTGCTAAATTGAAAAACTCCTGCCTTGATTTGATGGAATTATCTTTGACAAAAAATCCTAATGCCGGAATGGTATATGCCGATTATGAAATTGTTAGCGAAGGTAAAGTTGAAGAGGTCCATTTATTAATACATCATATTGGCAGAGTTCGTGATAATCAAGATTATGGAAAAGTGTTTTTATTCCGTAAATCATTTCTTGAACAAGTTGGCGGATTCAATAAGGAATTAAAATTTAATTATTTATATGATATCCGATTGAGACTATCGGAAGTGTCGGAAATAGTGCACATCGCTAATAAGTCAGAGGGTTCACTTTATCAAGTTTCCGCATCTAAAGATAAAACAAATGTATTCGATTATTTACTTGCAGACGAAGGTATCCAAAAAGAAGCAGAAAATATTTTAACGGATCACTTGAAAAGAATCGGTGCGTATTTATCACCAAAGCAAAAATATGAAAAGAGACCCGTCTTTTCAAGTAAATCAATAAAGAAAGCGTCAATAATAATTCCGGTAAATAATC
>JAUXHY010000016.1 GCA_030621275.1 bacterium
AAAGTAGAAATACAATCGGAAATATAATCCCGCGCCATAAATATGGAATTGGATAATGTTTTTGATTAAATAACAGTATTGATAACGACATTCCAAAAAATGCAATCGCCTTCGCTGAAGCAGCGCCGATTATACCAAAACTCGGAATCAAAACAATATTTACTAGTACCGTAAGAATCGCACCTGTCCCTCGGAAAACCGGAACCCATTTCGTATATTTTGTCATAAAAACACCCGGTAACTGTAACACATAAAATCCAAAGAAATAGTATCCTAGTAAAATTATTGGTACTACTTGTGTTGACGACCAAAATTCTTCGCCGAAGAACGTGGCATTACCAATTTTAAATTGTACTATTTGATTAATCCAAAGGGAAATTAAGACTATAAAAAACCCGACAAGTCCTAAAAAATATTTTGAAACCTTCGCAAAGACCTGTGGAGCATCAGCGTCTTTACCTTTTTTGAGAAAATATGGTGTCCATCCCATATTAAAACCCATCACTAAAAGTAATCCAAACATTCCTAATTTATTTCCAGCCGAATACAAACCTACAGCGGCAGTATCGGCAAGCCATTCCAATAGATAACGATCTGACAATTCCATCACCATAGTAAAAATCCCTGCTGGGAAAAAAGGTAATCCAAATTTCAATACTTCCTGCAATGCCAAGCGGGAAATTTTCTTGAGGCTGAAATTTTTGATAATTATTGGTAACGTTGCTAACAACAATCCTCCTGAAGCAATAATATTTCCGATTAAAACACCTGTTATGCCCATTCCTCTAAAAACCACGAAATAAATATTAAAACCCATTAACATTATAACATTTAACAAACTTAACAAAATATATTGACGCGGTTTTTCGTTGGCACGTAAAATCAGCATTGGCAACATCCAAAGCGCATCAAAAAACAAAATAATTGATACTAATTGCATCAATCGTGCATATTCCCCACCTAAAAATATTGGCGCAAAGAATCCTGCTGTTAAAAATAAAAACAGTGAAAAGATTAAACTGGTGAGTGTTTGAATACTGAATATTGTGGTGAAATACGTTTTTTGATCTTCATCTTCGGAATCAATATAATATTTCATTAATGCCGAATCCATTCCATAACGATAAGCGATCATCACGAAACCGGTAAACGCATACGCTAACGATACTATTCCGTATTCCTCAGTTGTAAAAACATTGGTGTAAAGCGGGAGAAGTAAAAAAGTTACAATCCGAGTAAGGATTGTGCCAATGCCGTAAATCAGCGATTGTTTTCCTAGTGTTCTAATAGACATTTTTACAAATTGTAAGTTTTCATTATTCTATATTAAAGAACTATTTCAAATGTATCACGGAACATACCGCTCGCGCCAAAATTTTCCTTAAATCGGGCAAGACCAAAATTGGGTTCCTCGTTTACAGTAAAAATCCCAAAATCGAATACCTTAAATTCATTTTTGATAGCCCAATCAAAAATTGAATAAAATAATAAATTCAGTGCGCGGGTCTCCTGATATTTTTCGTCATGTGAAATATAAAATGCCAAAACTACATCGGGCGTAGCAATAAAATTGACGACACCGGCTACCATTTTATCGTCTATAAAAGCGCCAAATAAATTAATCTTTTCAGGAAATAATTCTTTTAATTTCAACAACTCATCTAAGGTATGCGTTGGAGTAACATTATGACGTATTTTCAAATTCTTCTTCAATATTTCATAAAATTCATCAAAGTTAGCTGATTCGCGCACTTCAACACCTGCTTTGATTGCCTTACGAACCGCCTGCCTGTGCGATGGTTTGAACTTTGCAAGATTTTGATCAATGGTCTCTTCTAAAAATAAGATGCTCGATACTTCTCGTTTTAAATAAGCAAAACCGTGCTGAATTAGCGCAAATTCAATATAATTTGAAAGCCGCCGATTATATATTGTCGGCGGCGGCGTTAATCTGATTCCATCAAAATCTTGCTTCTTAGCATAATCAATTAGATATTCAACTACGGCATACGAATCCGCAAACGAAATATCTTCCGGTGTAACAAATGAACCATATGAGGAACCCGGATGTGATACCAAAAACCGCTTGCCATCATATTCTTTGTCGGCAGCAGGAAACAATATATAGGGTTGATTATTCTTATAAAAAATTAGACTATGGTCAGCAAATCGCCCCGGCGGGTGATAGCTTAAGAATTTTCTAGTATGAAAAAGCGTTCCATTATTCGCTTTTTTTACAATTTTTTCCCAAAGGTCTGATTGTTCTTCAATAAATTTCTTAATTTCCATCACTAATTGTTTCCCATATTAAATACAAATAACATAATAATATGTTTAATGTTAGCTAAATATAGGGGTTTATTTCAAAAAATTAATATAAGATTTTACAGGAGTATTTGTGAATAAAACAGCAATATCTAAGGTACATGCAAGAGAAGTATTTGACTCCCGCGGTAATCCAACTGTTGAAGTTGATGTTACTTTGCAAGATGGAAGTTTTGGGCGAGCCGCAGTTCCTTCGGGAGCATCAACAGGGGAACATGAAGCAGTTGAATTGCGCGATGGCGATAAAAGTCGGTTTTTAGGAAAAGGTGTACTAACTGCAGTCAACAATGTGAATGCAGTTCTCTCTTCCGCTGTGATCGGTCTTGATGCATTACAACAATCAGTTGTTGATGATGTAATGATCAAGGTGGACGGAACACCAAATAAATCAAATTTAGGAGCCAACGCAATACTTGGAGTATCAATGGCAACGGCTAGGGCCGCTGCTAATCATCTTAATATTCCGTTATATCAACATCTCGGAACAGCAGAATCCAACTTATTGCCTGTGCCCATGATGAATATTATTAACGGCGGTAGCCACGCCGATAATAATGTCGACATTCAGGAATTCATGGTTTTCCCAATTGGCGCGAAATCCTTTTCTGAAGCCTTGAGAATGGGAACAGAAACATTTCATCAATTAAAAAATGTCCTTAAGGAAAAAGGACTTAATACTGCGGTCGGTGATGAAGGCGGATTTGCTCCTGACTTAAAATCTAACGAAGAAGCTCTTGAAGTGATAATGGAAGCTATCTCCAGAACTAAATATGTGGCTGGAAAAGATATATTTTTCGCGCTAGATCCTGCTTCCAGTGAATTTTTTGTTGAGGGGAAATATCGCCTTGAATCAGAAAACCGAACTCTAACTTCAGAAGAAATGGTAGATTATTATGCAAGGCTAGTTGAAAAATATCCTATCGTTTCTATAGAAGATGGACTAGCAGAAGATGATTGGGAAGGTTGGAAAATTATGAACGCCAAGTTGGGTGTAAAAATTCAAATAGTCGGAGACGATTTGACAGTAACAAACATCACTCGCCTGCAACGTGCTATTAATGAAAATTCGATGAATTCTATTTTAATTAAATTGAATCAGATCGGAACAATAACTGAAACAATTGCTGCTGTTAACCTTGCGCGTGAAAATAATTATGGCGCGGTGATTTCGCATCGCTCCGGAGAAACGGAGGATACCATCATCGCCGATTTTGCTGTAGCAATGGGCATGGGACAGATCAAAACCGGTTCCGCTTCTCGAACTGACCGAATCTGTAAATATAATCAACTATTAAGAATAGAAGAAATGCTCGGCAAAAAAGCACAATTTCCTGATAAAAATATATTAGGTCATAATTGAAAAAAAGGCGAACATTAAATAAGTCACGAAGAAAACAATTTATTGCTGAAGCACAACGCAAATTCTTTCGTGGAATAATATTGTTAGGCATTTCGTTCTTGATAATTATATTTTTAATTGGCGATCATGGAATATATCAACTGTACAAAATAAAAGCACAAAGGAAAATCACACAAAAACGCATTGAGGAACTAAAAACGGAAATGGCGCTGCTTGAGAATGAGAAAAAACGCCTAGAAACAGACTTGGACTACATTGAACGCCTTGCCCGCGAAAAATATAGAATGGCAAAACCAAGTGAAAAAGTGTTTAAGGTGATACAGAAAAATGGCAAATAATAACTATCACGTAGTTCCTAATAATCTTTTATTTAGTAAATAATCTTAATAAATTTACCATTAGTCCTTATTTATATTTATTTTGGGAGTAAAAAATGAAGAAACTATTATTTTTATTAATTTTATCCATATGTACACTAAACTCTCAGATTATTATTTCAGAAATCATACAAAATCCAAATGCAGTTTCTGATGTAAACGGAGAATGGTTTGAAGTTTATAACAGTACTGGTAGTGCTATTGATATAAATGGATGGACAATTCACGATAATGGTAGTGATTCTCATGTTATTAATAACGGCGGTCCCTTGAATGTTCCTGCAGATGGTTTCTTAGTATTAGGACGCAATTCCAATCCTGTCACAAATGGTGGAGTAACTGTAAGTTATCAATATAGTGGTATATTATTATCAAACAGTGATGATGAGTTAATTTTACTAGATGGAAGCCTTACTGAGATTGATAGAGTAGGGTGGGATGGTGGACCGTTATTTCCTGATCCAACTGGTGCCTCTATGTACTTCAATGGAACAGCAACTGATGATAATAATATAGGATCAAATTGGACTACCTCAACAATCGCTTGGGCTGGAAGCGCTGGTGATCTTGGTTCACCTGGTACGCAAGGTGAAAGCTCTCTCCCTGTCGAACTCTCATCATTTACTACAAATCCGGTGAGTTGTGGTATTTTATTAGAATGGACAACCGAAAGTGAAATTGAGAATCTTGGTTTTATCATAGAACGCAAAACTGCTGAAACAGACTGGCGTGAAACTATCAGCTATAAACAGGATGAATCGTTATTAGGACAAGGTACTGTCAGTTTCCCAACCGATTATGAATATACTGATAAATTAGTACAGCAAGGTAATACATATGAATATCGTCTTGCTGATGTTGATTATAACGGTGTAGTTACATATCACGCAACGCGTGAAGTCACAGTCGATAATAATCCACTAGCAACTATAGCTGAAGATTTTACCGTAATGGCTTACCCAAATCCGTTCAATCCAAGTACCACAATTCGTTATTCAGTTCCTGTAGGGACAGGTCATGACCCGTCCGTTAAAATGCAAGTTTATGATATTACCGGTAAATTGATAACTACCCTGGTCAACGAAGAACAACCCTCAGGTTGGCATGAGATACAGTGGAACGGAACAAATCAAAATGATAAAGATGTTCCGGGTGGTGTTTATTTAAGTCGTATTACTGTTGGTAATGAGGTAAAAACAAATAAGTTAATACTTCTAAAATAACAATAAAATATCCGATATTAATTTTTAGGTTTTTTAGAGGACAACTTCCAACTAGAGGACTGTAACTTTACCTGTTCTTCATCTGACAAGCTTTCCCAACCACAAATGTTAGCTTTATCTATTAACATATCTACTTCTTGCTGAAGTTTTGTCTCTTGTTGTTTAACATTTTTCTTTTGATTTGTTTTTAATTCAATAATTTTCTTACGGAAATTGAATGAAATATTTCGCCAATGATCTCTAAAGCGCAAATACAAATATCCAATTAACATCCCAGAAAGATGTGTTAAATGACTAATTTTTGAACCGGTACCCATTGATGAGAAAAATGCAATTGCTCCGATAAAAATAACAAAATATTTAACTTTCACCGGAAATAAAAAGTAAACATAGACAGTACGGTTAGGGAACATTAATCCGTATGCCATCAATATTCCATAAACCGCACCGCTTGCTCCAATTAAAATTGCATTAGATCCACCGATATTAAAAAGCAACCAAATTAAACCAGCGCCAACCCCTGTTACAAAATAGTATTTGAGAAATTCATTTTTGCCCCAAATGGTTTCCAGTTCCGATCCAAACATCCACAATACAAACATATTTATTGCAACATGCCAAACACCGCCGTGCATAAACATATACGTGATTGGTTGCCATATCAACGGCCAAATTGTTTGCGTCGATAATCCAAAAATTCTTACCATATCTAATTGTGAACTAGTGATTATCTGTAAAAAATACATACCTACATTAATTATGATAAGCACTTTGATGGCATCAGTAAACGTCCTTGGATTCCAAGTGAATTGAGTTTGATGGGACTGAAATTGGTAACGCATATTAACTTTCGTAATTAAGTGTTTTTGCGCGAAACCAATTTTTAATATTGAGTAAGCATGTCGGTTTACTTGGAGGACATTCAGGAATAACCAACTGCGGCATTTTATAAATTTTAACCTTAAGGTTTTTTTCTTTTGTTAAATTATAGGCGGCATTAATAAAAAAGTCCCGAGGAACAACTCCTTTTACTTTTTTAAAACCATATTTCCTCAATCCATCTCTTACAATACTCGTGCAGCTTCTTTTAATAGCATGAAAATTTGGATAATCTTCTGGTTTGCCCGGCTTAGGTGGTGTATTATGAATTATATCAAGTTCTTCCTTTAATATATTATATAGTTTATCGGTATTGATTCCTTCGATATATAAAACATGAATTCCACGCATAAAATTTCTGCCGAATTTATCAAAATAAGATTTTCCATTGACTGATATTTCTTGTTTACCAGTATTTGGTGACGGAGCAAATTCGCCCAACGCCGGGCGATAAAAATATTCTTCTTTTGTGATTACTTCATTCTCATTAATCTTTTTTGCGAAATTGAAGATTTTTCCGTTAATGTTTATCGCTAAATGACCCATATTAGAATCAAAATATTTAACCAATCGTTCATTATAATAAATATGAATAAATGGAACCTTAGATGTTGGCTCATCCGGCCACATAATAATGATCGGCTTACCGTCCTCATAATCAAGCTGTGTTAATCTTCTGGCATTCACCGCATTATTTTTCCAATGCTTAATGTAACCGTCCCATATCTTCTCATTTTCGAAGATTTTTTCTCCGCTTGCTGTTTCTATAAACACAGTTTTTCCTTTAACTCTTAAAACTCCTGTATATGTTGTATTGTCTATCATATTATTTGCTGTAATACTGAAAGTGATTTCAAACTGTCCAATCCTTCAAAGTGATAACTTATGAAAGACTTTAAATATTCGCTAATTACCTTACGATCTTTGCTCGTAGCTGTTATATTTTTTATTGAGCTAATTGTATTTTTACTTAAGTCTTCCAAAATATTTTGGCTATTAGGACCAGCAAAGGGATTTGGAAACTTTACGTTACCATGATCTAATTGGTGAAAGTCCGGCTTAAATCCTAATATCGTTAATAGCTTAATCTGAAAATACCAAAATATTAAGTTTAATCTTAAATCTGATGAATTAATTGCCTTCAATACTGAAATCAACTCATCAAAAAGTTCAGGATGTGGATCATTATCGGTATTTGTTTTCTCAGTCAGTTCAATAACAGCCAATCCATATGCAATTTTCTTTAAATCCTGATTTAAATCAGACCAAATTTCTACAAATGATGCTTTTGAGACCGATTGTAAACTACGTATTTGACGATAATAATATACGATATCCAAATAGTTCATTGGTTGAAAATAGGCTGCCATCGGAGATTTTTTCCGCCGTGCACCTTTAACAATTACGCTAACTTTTCCATGATCTTTTGTATAACATCGGGCAATTATACTTGTTTCACCATAAGGAAAACTTTTTAGCACCACTGCCGATGTATTAATAATCATTTATTTAATTCTAATAGGCCTTTGCAAAAATGACTTCATGTTTGGCCGGTTTGCCGGTATATATACATTTTAAACCTTTTGGATTTTCGTCAAATGGAATTACCCGCGTAGTTGCGCCGGTTTCCTCTTTAATTTTCAATTCGGTCTCCGATGTACCATCCCAACCGCAACGAATAAATCCACCATCATTTATAATCTTTTTAAACTCATCATATGAATCAATTTCATTGGTATTGTTCTTCATGAAATCGGTGGCTTCGGCAAATAAATTATCATGAATATCAATTAACATTTTTGCAATCGTATCAGCAATATCATTAGCCTGAACCGTGCTCTTTTCACCGGTATCTCGTCTGGCTAATACAACTTGATTATTTTCTATATCTCTCGGTCCAATTTCCATCCGAATAGGTACACCTTTCATTTCCCAATCATTAAATTTAAATCCAGGTGATTCCTCACGCCAATCAACATTGACTCTTACTGAATTATTCTTCAGTTTATCTAATATCGGATTTAAATATTTTTTAATTACCTTCTTTTGTTCATCATTTCTTGAAATTGGTATCACTACCACTTGGTGTGGTGCAACTTTTGGTGGAAGGCGCAATCCCTTATCATCACCATGCGCCATAATTACAGCTCCAATTATCCGCGTACTCACACCCCAGCTTGTTGCGTAAACCATTTCCTCTTTGTTGTCTTTATTCTGAAACGTAACATTAAATGCTTTAGCAAAATTCTGTCCAAGATTATGCGATGTTCCCGATTGCAGTGCACGTTTATCTTTCATCATTGCTTCGATACTATATGTATGTTCGGCACCGGCAAATTTTTCGATTTCTGTTTTCTGTCCTGTTAATACTGGGATCGCCAAAAATTCTTCCGCTAGACGGCGGTAAATCTCGAGTATTGTTACGGTTTCTTCTTCTGCTTCCTTGGCAGTAGCATGTGCGGTATGACCTTCCTGCCATAAAAATTCAGTAGTCCGTAAAAATAGTCGCGTGCGCATTTCCCATCGCACAACATTAGCCCATTGATTTATTAATAATGGTAAATCTCTATAAGATTGAATCCATTTTTTATACATTGCCCAAATAACCGTTTCCGATGTTGGGCGGACAATAACTTCTTCCTCCAATTTTGATTCAGGATCAACAACCATATCTCCATTGACCGCCTTTAACCTGGTATGTGTAACAACCGCACATTCTTTGGCAAAACCCTCAACATGTTTGGCCTCTTGCGCCAAAAACGATTTAGGTATGAATAATGGGAAATATGCATTAACATGCCCCGATTCCTTTATCATGCTGTCTAAAGCATATTTTATATTATCCCATAGGGCAAAACCGTACGGTTTGATTACCATTGTTCCCTTAACAGGACCGTGTTCCGCTAAATCAGCCTTTTTTACAACATCATTATACCAGGCTGAAAAGTTCTTACTTTGTGGTGTAACACCTTTTGACATTATTATGTATCCTTAATTAAAATTGTCTTAAAATTAACGGGGTTAATTTGGCTAAACAAAGAAATTGTTGGAATAATTATCTAATTACAAAGATATGAATCTCGAAGACATCGGTTATAATAGTACTATAAACAATTATGTTGAAGATAACGGATTAGATAAATCTAGCATTGGACGTGTCGTTGCAGTTTATAGGGATATTTATCATGTTCGGACGGCATCCGTTGAGCTTAAAGCAACTATTACCGGCAATCTTCAAAATTCAATAAGTGAAAAATCTGAGTTACCAATAGTCGGGGATTGGGTTTACCTTAATAAATATGATGATGATAATGCTTTTATTACACAAGTATTTCCGAGAAATAATTTCATCGAAAGACGTTCCAAGGGGAAGTCAATCAATAAACAGGCAATCGCTGCCAATATTGACTTTGGATTTATTGTTGAGGCAATTACAGAAAATTTTAATATAAATCGCATTGAGCGATATTTGGCAATATGCAATTCTGCTAATGTAAAACCAATAATTTTATTAACGAAAACCGACCTCGTTACAAAATCTATATTAAAGAACACAATTAATGAGATAAAAAAAAGGATCGACAATGTACCAATCTTCGATATTAGTAATTTAACGAATACAGGAATTGATGAATTAAAAACCACTTTAATAAAGGGTAAAACGTATTGTTTATTAGGTCTTTCGGGCGTTGGTAAATCAACTTTATTAAATATTTTAGCAGAAAAAATTGTTATGAAAACAAGTGCAATTAGCCAGAGCACAAACAAGGGAGTACACACTACTACTCATCGGCAATTATTTATACTTAATAACGGAAGTATTATCATTGATAATCCCGGAATGAGAGAGGTCGGTATTACTGATTCCACTGTCGGCGTTGAAATCACTTTTGAGAAAATATATGAACTTGCAGAAAATTGTCGGTTTAGCGATTGCACCCATACCCATGAGAAAGATTGTGCCGTTTTAATTGCCGTGGAGAAAGGAAACCTTGATAAAGATGTTTATAATAATTTTATCAAAATGAAAAAAGAACAGTCTCGTCTTCTGACTACGCTTGTTGCAAAACGAAAGCAAGATAAGGCTTTTGGGAAAATGATTAAAAATGTTATGAAAAATAAAAAAGTAGAAAAAAATTAAATGCTAAGTAAATCAGATATCAAACTTATTAAATCATTGGCTTTTAAAAAGTATCGAAAAATTCACAAATCATTTATAATTGAGGGTAAACGATTAGTATCAGAAGCTATTCAATCCAATACTATCATTAAACAAGTATACATAACTGATGAATTCGTATCAAAACGTCAACATAATTCTCTCATGGATTTAATTGCAGAAAATGGAATCATTACTACCGCTATTAACGAGAAGGAAATGAGTAGCATTTGTGATACTATAACACCTTCCGGCATTCTTGCATTATGCCAATTACCAGACATATCCGAAATAGATGTTAATAATTCTGAAAACTGGTTATATCTTGACGAGATACAGGATCCCGGTAATCTTGGTACATTATTGCGAACAGCAGATTGGTTTGGTGTAACAAATATCGCTTTATCGGAAAATTGTGTTGATGCATTTAATACAAAAGTTCTGCGTGGTGGAATGGGAAGTCAGTTTAGGTTAAATTTATTTGAAAATGTCTCTTTAGCAAGTTTTAACAAAAGTGTACATACTATTATTGGAGCTTTTCAAAAAGGTGAAAGCATACATCATGTTGATACAAAAACAGTAATGCCATGGGTTTTGGTTATAGGTAATGAAGCGCACGGAATCACAAAAAATAACATTGAAGTCGGATCGTAGCCATGTCGTTCT
>JAUXHY010000273.1 GCA_030621275.1 bacterium
GACCGTATTAAAAAAAATAATTCTGATTATGTGATATTTTTAAATAATGATACAATTGTCGATAAAAATTTTATTGAGCCGCTTGTCAAACCGTTGACAGAGAACTTAATGATAGGCCAAACGGTACCTAAAATATTCTATTCAAATGACCTAAATAGAATTTGGTATGCCGGCGGAAAAGTTAATTTATGGTTAGGTTTAGTATATCACGATGGTATAAGGAAATTTGATATTGAATCTTTTAATATTTCAAAATTTACTGATTATGCAACTGGTTGTTGCTTTTGTATGCGCTATGAAGATTATGATGAACTTGGCGGATTTGATACATCATTACCAATGTACGGTGAGGATGTAGATCTATCATTAAGAATTCGGGCAAATGGCAAGAAAATATTATATGTACCGGATTCAAGTATTTGGCACAAAGTTTCTGCATCTGTTGGTGGAGAATTATCAATTTTGAAACTTAAGAGAAAAATTCTCGGGTTAATCAAATTATTTAATAAGCATACAGATTTTCTGCCAAAAGTAACGATTATATTATCTTGGGTTATATCTATTCCTTATCAATTATTAAAATTTATTTATCTAATCATTAAGAAGTAAAATGATTCAACAAATAAAAAATCGATTGAAAAGGGTAAAAGTAAATTTCTGGCGTTTTGGATTGATAAATACAATTAAATATCTATTTAAAAACGCAATTATTAAAAGACCGATAAATCAAATTAATTTTTATTTGAAAAGGAAAAAATATCCGCAGAATATAATTTTTATTACGTCACTGCCAAAAAGTGGTTCGACATGGTTGTCAAATATGTGTTCAGGATTAGATGGATTTAATTCATTTGCTCCAATGAAGTGGAACACGTATATTTCAAAGAAATGGGATGATTCACGTTGGGACTTAGATAAAGATATTTTTAAGGAATTCAGAACTAAATTAGCGGTTATTCGGGGTCATACTTGGGCATTGCCAAATAATATAGATGTATTAGAAAAGTCCAATTTAAAACATCTCATTGGTGTTCGTGATCCTCGCGATAAATTAATTTCTGAATATTGGCATAGCCGAAATTTTCCTGGTCATTGGGCACATAAACAAGCAAATGAACAATCTATTGAAGAGTTTATCTCATATAAATTGGAATCCGGTGAATTTGAGAAAGAAACATTAGATTGGGTTAGAAGTTGGTTGAAAAACCGTGACTTAAAAAAATCAATCATTGTTCGATATGAAGATATGTTAAATAATCCAACTGAAGTACTTGAAAAAATATTCAACTTTTTAGAATTTAAAATTGAACGAAAGAAAATAGAAAATATTATTGAAAAAAATAGTTTTAATAAAATTACCGGTCGTAAACGTGGCGAAAATGATAATACAAAATTCGTTCGTAAAGGCGTATCAGGTGAATGGGAAACTATTTTTAGTGAGGAACAAAAATCACTATTTAGCGAAATTGGCGAAGATGTAATTGAGGAATTAGGATATCAGCAAACACTGTAATATGAGTAATAAAAACTTTACGCCGGCTCAAAAAATTGCCAAGGAATCTACAATCTCGTTTGCAGGGATGGGATACGGTCAGTTTGTTAGATACTTATTCATTGCAATTTTAGCGCGCTTGGTTGGTGTACAATATCTTGGTATTTATTCGCTCGGTAATTCCATAACAAGTATTGCAACTGTACTCGGTAAAGCGGGAACGGATGTCGGATTAATGCGCTATGTCAGTATGCGTGATCTTAAAAAAGATCGAGAATCGATAAAAAATGATATTCGTTCAACATTAAAAATGGGATTAGTCTTCTCGATAATAATAATGTTAATTCAAATATTATTATCAAAATGGCTAGTAGAAAATGTGTTTCACGAATCATCGTTGTTAAGAATTGTATTAATAGTTTATGCTTTATCGATACCATTTACTGCCCTGATGACTATAGCCACATTTGCCACGCAAGGATTCCAATTACTTAAATACAAAGTTTTTGTAGAATATATTCTAAATCCAACAGTATTAATAGTTTCAATGTTGTTCATATATTTTACTTTTTCAAGTGAATTGGCAATAATTCTACCAACATTAGTGACGGGTATTATTGGATTTATTGTAGCAAATTATTTCCTCAAGAAAATTGTAGGTGTTAATATCTTAAATATCGGAAATATCAGTTTCAATAAGGAGATACTAACATATTCCTTGCCAATAATGTTTACTATGATTTTAGGTTCGCTTCTACATTGGATGGATATATTGATGCTAGGATATTTTACTAATACTGAGATAGTTGGATTGTATCACCCGGCTGTTAGAACAGCCGGGTTACAGCAATCAATTCTAATCGCGTTTTCAGGTATTTTTGCTCCAATGTTTTCAAAATATTATGCCAAGAAAGATGTTATTGGAATGCATCATATTTATAAATTAGTAACGAGGTGGATACTCACACTGGTAATTCCTATTTTAATTCTGATTTTACTTTTCTCTACAAAAATTATGCTCCTTTTTGGAGCAGATTTCCTACAGTCTTCAAATGCATTAATAATTTTATCAATT
>JAUXHY010000237.1 GCA_030621275.1 bacterium
ACAGGGCGATGTAAATGTTTATGATATATTTAGTTAGTATTATTTTTGCTTTGTATGGAGTAAAGCTACAATTGGACTGGCAATATAAATACTGGAATATGTACCTACTATTACACCAATCATTATCGCAAATGCAAAATTGTGTATCACCTCACCTCCAAATAGCCACAATACCAGCACTACAACAAAGGTTGTTAATGAAGTGACAATTGTTCGACTTAACGATTCGTTAATACTAGCATTGATAATAGTTAAATAATCATCACGACGTCTAGTTTTTATATTTTCACGAATTCTATCAAAAATTACAATCGTGTCGTTTAGCGAATATCCAACAATTGTTAAAAATGCCGCAATAATCGGTAAGGATATTTCCAAACCAAAAATTGAAAAGATACCAAGAGTTATTAGAACATCGTGTGCAAGTGCAGCAATTGCGCCCAAAGCAAATTTAAACTCAAATCTAATCGAAATATAAATAAGGATTAAAGCAAGAGCAGATATAATTGCCATGATTACTTTACCGCTAAGTTCGGCACCTACTTTTGGACCAACCTTTTCGATACTTAATATAAAATCTTTTGTATCTTCCGGTATATTTTCAGGAAATTCCTTATATAAATGGTCAATCACTGATTGGGCTATATTGCCGTATTCTTCTTCCTGGCTTGCGAATCTTACAGAAATACTTGAAGGACTACCGAAATGTTTAATCTCCTGTCTGCTGTAATCGTAAGAAACACCCTCAACATTAACATTACTTAATGAACTCCGAATGTCGTTAACATCCATTTCTTTAGTAAAATTGACTGCTATCATTGTTCCGCCTTCAAAGTCAATGCTAAGTTTTGGTCCGCCATGCAATAATAGAGAAGCTAAACCAATAAAAATAATTACTCCGGATAGGATAAATCCTATCCGCATTTGCTTCATAAAATCTATATTTGTGTCTTTTATAATTCTCATATGCTTAGCTTCTGTAAATTTTTACGGTTTGTTATTGACATAAATATTGTGCGTGTCACAAAGATCGCAGTGAACATACTAATTGCAATTCCCCAAAACAATACTATGGCAAAACCCCTTATTGGTCCAGTACCAAATTGATATAATACTAGTGCGGCAATAACAGTTGTAATATTTGCATCAACAATTGTTGTTAATGCACGATTATAACCGGCATCGATGGCGGAATGAACGGTTTTCCCTTTACGTAATTCTTCTCGAATTCTTTCAAAAATAATTACGTTAGCATCAATTGACATACCCATTGTTAATATTAATGCCGCAATACCCGGAAGTGTTAGTGTCGCTTGTAGAAGTGCTAAAATCGACAATACTAAAATCATATTCCAGATGAGGGCAAAATTAGCTATTGAACCAGAAATCTTATAATAAATTAACATAAAGATTAAAACAATGATCAATCCGATAATTACAGAACGAGTTCCTTGTTTAATTGAATCAGCACCTAATGATGGTCCAACTATTCTTTCTTCAATTATTTGTACAGGTACTGGTAAAGCACCAGCTCGCAGCACGATTGCAATATCCTTTGCTTCATTCAAATCAGCAAAACCTTGAATACGAGTTCCACCGCTAGGAATTTTTTCTATAATATTTGGTGCCATATGTACTTTGTTATCGAGTACAATAGCAATTCGGCGATTAATGTTGGCACCCGTAATTCTCGACCACTGTTTAGTGCCGTCACTATTCATTTCTAACAGAACAACGGGTTGTCCTGCAATATCGCTTCCGGTACCGGAAATATTTTCTTTAGCATCAGAGATTACTCCACCGGTTAGCTCTGGCTCATTTTCCAAATGGTAAAGTCTATAAATATTAATCTGATTTCCACTAGCATCAGTTAATTCTTGAGCTTTATTACTTAAGGAAAATTTGCTCGATGTAGATTCTAGCAACTGTTCAACTTCAGGTAACGCTAATATCTTGTTTACTGCATAAACATTGGATTCGGGTACACCGAGATCTCTGTCGAAATTTCTTAATAAGGAGGAGAACGGTCGATTTTCAAAAAGACGTTGATCTACCACAGCGCTTGTATCTTCGCTAATTCCACTTTCTTGTTCTGTATCCCCAAATAATTCACTTACTGTTATTGTTTTATCGTCACTTACAGGTTGCACTATTTGTTCTTCTTGCGGTTCTGTTTGCTCCGATAGTTCAGCAGCAACTTCTGCTAAGTCTTCATTTCCTTTGAGAATATTATCTACTCGAGTAAGCATATCTTGTGTGATTTCTGCATCTTTTACTAGATAAAATTCTAGTAGCGCAGTGCTTTGCAGTAAATCACGAGCTCTCTCTGAATCCTGAATTCCTGCTAACTCAACAATAATGCGTTGATTGCCTTGTTTCTGAATTGTTGGTTCAGCAACACCAAATTGGTCAACCCGGTTTTGCAGAATTTCGAGTACTCGATTAATTGCATCGTCCGATTCGTCACGAAGTTTACCGATGATCTCATCGGTGGAAGCGCCGTATTCATGGAAATATCGCGCTAAGCGTAGATTGTCTTCCTTGGAAATACTTGTAAATAAATTAAAGAAGTCCGCATCAGGCTCATTTAACCTTTCAGTTACTTTGTTTAGAGTCTTTTCTAAATTTTTGTCTTTGTTAATTGCAAGACCATTAATAAGAGTTGGTAAATCGACTTCTAAGACAATATACATTCCGCCTTTTAAGTCAAGTCCCTGTTTAATTATCTTAGATTCAATTGCTCTTAATTTTCCCGTTTCACGGAGCGTTTCTTTCTTTTCCTCGGACATTTGTTGAAAAGAAATTGAAGGCCATAGGGCATAAATTGCCCATGCAAGTATAATTGCAATTATTATGTATCTTGGAGTTAGTTTTTTGTTCATTTAAATGTGAATTTTATTACCTAAAAAAGTCTGCAAATATACCCTAAACTCGGTTTGGCAGTCAATTTGTATTTATATTATGAAATTTTATTATAGCAAATTTTCACGATCAGCTTTTTTTAGTCCTTTTGCGACTAAATCATAGG
>JAUXHY010000105.1 GCA_030621275.1 bacterium
GAAGGTCCGCAAGGAATGATAATGGCACGTTCAGTAGCCGTACTTGCCGGAATACCAAAAGAAGCTGGTGGTAAAGTTATTAATCGTTTCTGTGGTTCATCAATGGATGCGGTTCATCAACTTAGTACCGCCATTGAAAGCGGTGATATCGATGTTGGAATTGCCGTAGGAGTTGAAGATATGTTTTCAGTTCCTATGGGTGGTTTTGCTCCTGACTTTCATCCCGAATTAGCTGAACAGGAATTCTACATTGGTATGGGCGATACAGCTGAAAATCTTGCAAAAGAAGGTAATATTCCTCGCGAAGATCAAGATGCTTTTGCAATCGAATCACATAAAAAAGCTTTAAAAGCACAGGCTGACGGTAAATTCAAAAATGAATTGATACCGATTGTTAATTTTGAAGGAGTAACAATCGAAAATGACGAAGGACCTCGTGAACCTGATGTAGAAAAAATTAAATCACTAAAACCGGCTTTTTCCGTAGATGGTACTGTAACCGCAGCATCTAGTAGTCCGATTACAATTGGAGCTGCTGCAATTATTGTGGCTAATGAAGATTTCGCAAAAAAGAATAAATTGCAAATTAGAGCTGAAATTGTTAGTAGAGCTGTAGCCGGAGTAGATTGGAAACGCATGGGTGCTGGTCCATTACCTGCTACCGAAAAAGCATTGAAAAAAGCAAAAATGACTATGGATGACATTGAAACCATTGAACTAAATGAAGCATTTGGAGCTCAATCGTTATTTGTTATTCGTACCGGAGGTTGGGATACAAAAAAAATAAATCATAATGGCGGTGCTATTGCGGTAGGACATCCATTGGGTTGCTCAGGTGCACGTATCTTAACTACATTAATTAATGTGATGGAACAGCAAAAAACAAAAACCGGTTTGGCCACAATGTGTATTGGCAGCGGTCAAGGAATTGCAACAATCATTAAACGACCTGCTTAACTAAAGAGGTAAAAATGGAATACAAAATTGAAAAAGTCGCTATATTAGGCGCGGGAGTTATGGGAGCTCAATTAGCAGGACATCTTGCTAATGCTGGTATCCCGTCACTTCTATTTGATATAAATCAGGAATTAGCAGAAAAAGGTGTCGAAATCCTGACAAAGCTAAAACCCGCACCTCTTTATAAACCAAAAAATGCTAAGATGATCACACCATGTAATTATGATGATGATATTGAAAGAATCAAAGAAGCAGATTGGATTATGGAAGCAGTAGCTGAACGCTTAGATATTAAGCACATTGTTTTTAAAAATATCACCCCACACCTTAAGAAAACTGCAATTGTTACTTCCAATACATCAGGTATACCACTTTCTGCATTAATTGAGGTCTTCCCGGATGATGTAAAAAAACGTTTCATGATTACTCACTTCTTTAATCCTCCTCGCTATATGCGATTACTGGAACTGGTTAAAGGTGAGAAAACATCTGATGATGTTTATAAATCCATGGCTGAATTTGGCGAAAACGTGTTAGGTAAAGGTATTGTTCATGCCAAGGACACACCTAATTTTATCGGAAATCGAATCGGTGTTTACGGTATGATGATAACTATTAAAATTGCCCAAGAGATGGGTTTCACCGTGGAAGAAGTCGATAAGTTAACCGGAACTTTGGTGGGGCGTGCAAAAAGCGCGACGTTCCGCACAGCCGATGTTGTTGGTCTTGATACACTTGCCCATGTTGCCACTGGTAGTTATGAACGTGGAGAAGGTGACGAGGAACGGGACATTTTTAAACTACCTGATATTCTTAAAACACTAATTGATGATGGAAGATTGGGTGCAAAAACTAAATCCGGATTTTATAAGAAGGATGGTAAAACAATCCTTTCTGTAAATCTTGAAAATGGTGAATATGGTCCACAGAAAAAAGTACGTTTTGATGGCTTCCGTCTCGCTAAAGATCGTCAAATTACCGGAGAAAAGATTGCAGCTCTTGCCTTTAGTGAAGATAAAGCTGGCAAGTTTTTCTGGGAAATATTATCCCGAACCATGATTTATTCTGCGAATCGCATTCCTGAAATAAGTGATGATGTTGTAAATATCGACAATGCACTAAAATGGGGATTCGGTTGGGAATTAGGACCATTTGAAACATGGGATGCTATTGGTGTTGAACGCGCTGTAAATCGAATGAAGGACGAAGGGAAAGTAGTTCCAAAATGGGTTGAAGAAATGCTCGCAGCCGGTCATTCAACATTTTACAAGATAGATGATGGTAAGTATACTTATTATAATCCATTAAAGAAAAACCAACTATCAATAGATTTAGGTGAAAAAGCTCTAAATCTTACATTAGAAAAATCGAAAGGTAATTTGCTTGAACGTGATTGGAGCGCAAGTTTGATTGATCTTGGTGATGGTGTACTAAATGTAGAATATCATTCGATATTACAACCATTTCTGAATCCAATTGACGGCTCAATTGTACAAACAATTTTAAAAGGATTAGATTTGCTTGATAGCGGTAAATATAAAGCAATGGTACTTGGACATCAAGGACAGAACTTTTGTGCAGGAGCTAATTTAGCCGGTATACTGCAATTTTGTGATAATAAAGACTGGAAGGGACTTGATGATACTATTAAGTTATTTCAAGATCTTACACAACGGATTCGATTTTCTAAAGCACCAGTGGTAGCTGCACCATTTCATTTAACGCTTGGCGGTGGTTTTGAATTCATTGCTCCTGCAGCTCATCGCGTCGCTGCAGCGGAATTATACATTGGAGCAGTTGAGGTTGGTGTTGGTTTGGTACCAGGAGCCGGTGGCAACCTTCGATTGATATTGAATCTCATTGAAAATTCCGGAGCAACAGGTCTTAGGAATGCTTTCCAAATATCTCAAAAGGCGTTTGAAACAATCGGTTTTGCTAAAGTTGCAACAAGCGCTGATGAAGCTAAATTCGTGGGGTATTTATTAAAAACAGATACTATTATTTTAAATAATGATCATAGAATTTGGAAAGCAAAACAAAAAGCCATTGAACTTATGGAAGGATACAAACCACCTGATTATCGTGATGATATTAAATTACCCGGAGTCGGTGGTCGCACAACATTAAAGATGGCAATTAAGGGATTTAAGGCACAAGGAAAGCTGTCAGATCACGATGAAGTAATCGGTAATAAATTAGCATATATCCTTACTGGTGGTGATAAAGCAGGATTGACTAAGAGTGTTGACGAACAATATTTATTAGATATTGAGCGTGAAGCATTTATGTCTTTAGCTGCAGAACCATTATCACAAGCCAGGATTGGATTTATGCTGAAACGAGGCAAACCGCTTCGTAACTAATCATTTGTCTAATAAAAAAAATACCCGCATTCATCATTTCATGCGGGTATTTTTTTTATAGTAGTATCTTTTAGTTAATAATTAAATAATCGTAAATTTGGATTACATTATCCTAATAAATAGTTATCAAATTACATTTATTAAATACTAATTAATTATTATCAATAATAATCAAATCAAGGAATAAATAAAATGAGTAATGGAAATATAAAAAATCGCTGGTTTGTTGTAATCGGCGCAATTCTAATTCAGTTATGTTTAGGTGCCATTTACGCCTGGAGCGTATTTACACCCAAATTAGTTGAAGCAAATTGGACAAAAGCAGAAACACAAGCTGTCTTTGCCGCCGGTTTAGCACTATTCGCAATCGTAATGGTAATTGCCGGACGACTACTACCTAAATGGGGACCACGCAAATTAGCTTTTTCAGGAGGGATAGTTCTTGGTCTTGGATATTTACTTGCCGGATTATTTGGTGGTACTAATTTTTGGTCTATATTTTTCTTTATCGGAATCATTGGAGGATCTGGAATCGGTTTAGCTTATGTAGTCCCAATTGCTGTTGGCATGCGTTGGTTTCCAGATAAGAAAGGATTAATTACTGGATTAGCAGTTGCAGGATTTGGATTTGGCGCTATGTTTTGGGTCAAATTAGCAGGTGCATGGGGTAATTTGATTGCTAATCTCGGCTTAAGTACTACTTTTACAATTTACGGTGTTGTATTTTTTGTTACTGTAATGATTGGTGGAATATGGATGGTATTTCCACCTGAAGGATGGAAACCTGAAGGATGGATTCCACCTGAAGAAGCTAAAGATAGTAAAACTGCTAAAGTTGCTGATTTGGTTAGCTCACAAATGCTTAAAACCCCTCAATATTATATGATTTTATTAACATTTGCATTTGGCGCAAGTGCAGGTTTAATGAGTATCGGCTTGATGAAATTATTTCCTATGCAAGCGTTAACTGCATCAGGATTATCACCTGCTGTTGCTTCAGGTATCGCAGGAACTGCGATGGCAGTATTCTTCTCTCTAGCAAATGGATTTGGTCGCATTGCTTGGGGCGCAATGAGTGATAAACTCGGAAGACGCAATTCTATCATAATAATGATGGCAACACAAGGTGTTATAGTAATACTATTCCAATGGATGGCAGGAACACCTGCATTACTATATCTCGGTGCTACGCTAATTGGATTTAATTTTGGTGGAAATTTTGCGCTTTTCCCAACTATTACAGCGGATACATTTGGAGCTAAATTTATTGGTCAAAACTATGGTTGGGTATTTTTAGCATATGGGATAGGTGGAATTTTTGGACCCATACTAGGTGGCAAACTTGGTGATATGGGTAATTTCCCACTTGCCTTCACAATTTGCGGTATTCTTTGTTTAGTTGCAGCTGGTATAATTTCGATGGTAAAACCACCCAAAAGCGCATAATCTATATTACTGATTGGAAAAAAACTCCCCTAAAACAAGGGGAGTTTTTTTATTTGTTTAATAATCTAAAATTTAAAAATTGAATTTTAATCCTAAAGACAGATGTGAAAAATCTTCCATTTGCGTAAAACTATTTTCAGGATCATCTTCATCTCCAATGAATTTGCTAATTCCTAACTTCAATTCCCAATTTTCGATTGGCGAATAACCGAAATTCATCCCAAGCATATAACCAGTTTCTTCAAGATTTATCAAACTCATTACTTCAATCTCAATACGGTCATCAAAGAAGTTTGTGGAGCTATTTACAATTAACGCTTTCTCAGCTATCATTGCAAATGGTATCCCCATTCCGGGAGTGAAATTATCTTTGGTCAAAGGAACAGGTGCCTGCCCATTAAATACAGTACCTTCAGCAGATAGAACATTAGTCCCTAACAATTGTACACCTAAATTGACATCCGAAAATCCCGAATATTCAAGCTGGAAAACATATTGTAAATACTCAGCATCAACATCAAATACTATATCAATGTCATTTTCATAAATATTTTCCGTACTAAAATATCCAAGTTCACTACGTAAAGTAAAATCACCAATGAAAGTAACGAAATCGGCACCTAGCATATCTGTTTTGCGATAACCAAATTGTGGAATAAATGGAATCATTAACATATCTGTAGGCTTTAGTGCAAGAAAACTAAATCCTCTATCATAACCATTAAAATAAGATAGTGAGGCGTCTCCCCAATTAAATGTTCCTTGAATCCTAGCTCCAAATTCATAGGGATTCTCTATATCTATGTATTCTTCCGGTT
>JAUXHY010000079.1 GCA_030621275.1 bacterium
GGAAATTTTATTTAGATACTTTTTCAGATCATATAAATGTTCTAATGAATGCCAAAGAGTAATTACATCATATTTTTGCTTACTTTCAAAAAAGTCAGATTGATTCAATATGGCTGAACCTGTATTGTTTTCAGCAATTTCTCGAGCTGTATTGTTAATTTCTACGCCATTTATTTCCCAGCCGGATTGCTTCATCGTTTTTAAAAATTTACCTGTCCCACAACCAATATCTAATATCGAACCTAATTTCTTTTGAGAAAAATTTATTACTTTTTTCTTTTTTATCCGCAAAGTGAAATACTGCACAATTCTATATATTTGATTAATTATTGAATTGCCTTTGCCTGTATGTGATATATAGTCGTCAGATTTATAGTAATTATAAATTTCATTATTGCTAGGAATCGGTGACGTAAAGCGCAGAGAGCAATCATTACATTCCATTATATCAAATAATTCACCCGATACAAGGTAATCTTCAGTAGTCAATACTTTATCATAATTGATGGAGCCACAAGCGGGACAATTTTGAACAATAATATTTGCCATTTTATCCAGTATTCATATTTCTTAATAAATGTTGATAATGTTTTTGAAAATGGTTTTTAATCTCCGCGTTATCCGATTTTTGTAATTGTGGATCATCTTTAACGATAGTAAATGCAGCACTTCTTGCTTCTTTTATAATTTTTCCATCAGTAATTAGATTAGCAATTTTAAAATTAAAAAATCCACTTTGCTGAATACCAAAAAATACGCCGGGTCCGCGCAGTTTTAAATCTTCATCCGCTATTTTAAAACCGTCATTTGTACTTTCCATAATTCGCAGTCTTTTATTACCAGTATCTGTGAAATTACGCTGTACTAATATACAATAACTTTTGTGAGTGCTCCGTCCCACTCGTCCTCTTAATTGATGTAACTGTGTTAAACCAAATCGCTCGGCGTGTTCAACTAACATAACTGTAGCATTGGGAATATCAATCCCGACTTCAATAACTGTTGTAGATACTAAAATGTTGATTTTGTTCTGCGAAAAAGAATCCATAACAGTGTCTTTCTCTTCTTTCTTCATTCTGCCATGAATTAAACCAACGTTATATTCGGGAAATATTTTTTTACTTAATTCCTGATGCGTCTCAACAGCAGCAGCTAAGTCGGATTTTTCAGTTTCCTCAACTAATGGGTAAACCACCATGCATTGCTGTCCGCGACTTATCTGTTCTTTCATAAAACTATATACTTTTGATAACCGCGCAGGCTGTACAACTGTAGTTGTAATTGGTATTCTATCCTTCGGCATTTCATCGATAATCGATATATCCATATCACCATAATATGTAATCGATAAGGTTCGAGGGATAGGGGTTGCCGTCATTGCTAAAAAGTGAGGATTTTGTCCTTTTACTACTAAATCCCCTCTTTGCAGCACGCCAAAGCGATGCTGTTCGTCAACGATTACTAATCCTAACTTTTTGAATTCCACATCTTTTTGGATTAGGGCATGTGTCCCAACAACTATACTTATTTTACCATTTTTAAGGCCGTTCAAAACCGGTTTTCGTTCTTTTGCTTTTGTATTGCCAACCAATAAAGCTGTGGGAATCTTTGCAATATCAGCGAATTTTTTGAAAACCTCATAATGTTGATGAGCTAAAATTTCTGTAGGTGTCATAATTGCGACCTGCACTTTGTTTCCAACAGTAATTGCTGAAGCCAAAATTGCTACAATTGTTTTCCCACAGCCTACATCACCTTGCAATAATCGATTCATCATTACTGATTTTTTTATATCATCAAGGATTTCTTTTAATACTCTTTTCTGTGCAATAGTAAGCTCAAAATCTAATTGATCATAAATCAATTTTGCATATGGTCCGGTTTTATCTAACGGATTAGTTCCGATTCTATCTAAAGTATCTTTTTTTAGTGCAACACCTAATTGTAAAAAGAAATGTTCATCAAATTTTAGTCGATAAATGGCATCTTTTAAATGAGCAATATCCTTAGCAAAATGGATTGCACTTAACGCATCTTTTCGATCAATTAAGGAATGATTCTTTTTAAAGTCTTCAGTATAAAAATCAGGAATATTCTTTAATTGATTTTGAATATTACGTATGAGTTTTCGCAAACTACGATGTTCCAATCCAGCTTTTTTCAGAGTCTGATTTAATGGATAGAGTGGAATAACCGAACCGGTACTCAATGGCTCAGTATCGATATCTAATTTGTCATATTCTGGATGGACAATCTGAAATCCTTTGTAAAAATCTACCTTGCCATGGACAGCAAGTCTATCACCTACTTTAATGGATTTCTTTACAAAAATTGCACCATTAAACCAAGTGAGTGTTAAAAAGCCCGTACTATCTTCAATAAGTGCTTGGAATAATTTCCCTCGTCGAATTGTCTTCATTCCGCATGACTTAACAACTCCAACTACAGTTACTACGGATTCCTTTTTTAAATCATTACAATTAGTAACAGAGGTTCTATCTAAATGTCGTCGCGGAAAATAATATAGTAAATCTTCAACAGTTTCAATTCCTGATTGTGATAATGCTTCGGACCGTTTTGGTCCAACGCCTTTAATAAATTGAATTGGTGTTGTTAACTGAACTGCGGCAGATGCCACGTTAAATTATTTCCACTCTTTCCGATAAGTATACGTAACTAACATTTCGTCGTTAGCTGGAACCGTAATCGGGAAATAGATAGTAGAAGCATCTTCTTTCATGTACATTGTTGATTCGTCACGGATTACCCAATCTCCGGAAATTTTCTCAATCAATTTAACATTTACATCTTGATCTTTAGTATTAGTAATCTTTATCTCAATAGATGCTTCTTCACTTTTTCGCTGTCTATCGTAGTTAAGTACTTTACGTTTGCCTACAACATCAAACGCTCTTCCGGCGATTAATTTTGCAGTTGCACCTTTGGGAACTTGCTTCAATCTGTCCTCACCTAAAAACTCAAGCTCTCCTTTTTTCATAGTTTGATATAATTCAATTGTACCTTGAGGCAATGGAAGATTTAAATTATTCTCTTCTGTATTATCAATTTTTATTTCAACTGATAATGGTTCTTCACGCTGTGCCTGTTCATAGTTTTCAAATAAATATGTTTTATAATATTTTATCTTTCGTGCATCATATAAACGGACCGTAATGCTTTCATTACCTTGCAATATTAAATCCTTTGGAATGGTATAAATATAATAATCACCTAGATTCTCGCGTACAGGGGTTGCTGGGGCATAACCCATATCCGCTTCTGCATAGAGCATCTTTGCTTCGCTTCTTTGTAAAGATTGTGCAATATTAACATGATGTACACGATTTAAGTTTCCCTCAACCAATTGTAATGATAGTTTTGAAAAAGTAAGGTTGCTATTATTCTTTACAAATGCCTCCGGAATTAATATTGCATTATCGGATTCATCTAACATAATCAGACGGTATTTTGCATTCCAATCAAACCCTGCCGACATGTAAATCAGATTACCTTTTGCATTACCAGTATTTTTTGAGAAGATATCCCATGATAAAACGGGACGAATTTGAGGATTTTCATATATCTCTTTTATGGAGATATAATCTAAATTATTTCTTAAATATGATTTTATACTCGATTTTGTTTGAATTGTAATTTGCGATGAACCATATTCCAATAAAGTACCTGATACTGATTTTTCACCGGCTAATTTTAATTCTACCCTTTCTCCCAATTTTTTATTAAACAATGTATTACTTGAAAATATATTTTTATTTAACCTTTGAGTGTATACTTCAACATTTTGAAGATCTAAGAATGGTGAATCTGCATACATTCCTCTAGTTATTCTATCATATTGAATTGTATTAGTCCCAGTCTTAACATCCCATGCGACAGGCTGCTTTACTAAAGCAAATCCATCTTTATAAATTGTTAACGATGCATCTACCGATTGTCCCCATATCTGAGACAATGTAAATAAGACAATTATTATTTTTTTCACTTCATCATCTCCAAATTAGTTTTCACTTTTTCAAGTTCATAATAAATTTCATGTAACTTATCACGTTCTCTTTGAACTACATTTTCAGGAGCTCGTGTTAAAAAGTCTTGATTATTTAACTTGTTCTCAATTTTACTGAGTATACCTACTAATTCTGTTTTACGCTTTAATAAGCGATCTTCTTCAAGACGGAAATCTATCAATCCTCCCAATGGAATAAAAATTTCTAAATCCTTGACAACTGCCACAGCCGATTGCGGAGGTTTAGTGGCATTTTCATTATATTCTATCTCACTAACCCTACATAGATACTTGACAATATTTTCATATTTTTGTAATGTTTTGGTCGTTCCTGCATTTGTTCGAACAATCATATTTGCCTTGCGAGATGGAGGAATACCCATACTGCTACGTATTGTTCTTACTGCAGAAATCAATTCCTTCAACAAATTCATTTTGTTTTCAGTATTTCTATTGATCCATTTTTTGTCAATCTTTGGCCATTCAGAAACAATCAAATCTTTATCACTAGTTTCCTTAAAATGACCCCATAATTCTTCTGTAATAAACGGAGAATACGGATGTAGTATAGCTAGTATTTTTTTTAACACATGTATTGATACTGCACGAGAATTATTTGCTAAGTCAGTATCATCACCATTGAATCTTGTTTTTGCAATTTCAATGTACCAATCACAATAATCACTCCACACAAACTCATAAATCACTTTAGCCGCTTCATTAAAATGGAAACGATCTAATTGCCGATTCACATCTTTTATAGCATTTTGCAAACGACTTAATATCCATTTTTCAGGTAGCTCAAGTTTTGCTTCATTTGGATTAATTTTAATATATTTTTCATCAGTTAAATTCATCATCACAAAACGCGATGCATTCCATAACTTATTCATGAAATTACGACCTACTTCAAGACGTTCGTTTGAGAAAAGTACATCAAGGCCTTGTGGAGCCATCAACATTATTCCAAAACGAACTGCATCGGTTCCATACTTAGAGAATAGATCAAACGGATCAGGGGAATTACCCAATGATTTACTAAATTTCAGTCCCTTCTCATCCCGCAGAATACTAGTAAAGTAAACATCCTTGAATGGCGGTTCTCCCTTAAATTCATATCCAGCCATTATCATTCTTGCCACCCAAAAGAAAATAATATCGGGACCTGTAACAAGTGCATCAGTAGGATAGAATCGTTCTAATTCCTTACTGTCTTTCGGCCAAGTAAATACACTAAACGGCCATAACCATGAACTTGCCCAAGTGTCCAACACATCCGGATCTTGCTTAATTTTTGTCGAATTACATTTCGAGCAACGCTCTGGTGATTCCACTTGCACCATCACTTCATTACAATCTTGGCAAGTATAAACAGGTATCCGATGACCCCACCATAATTGACGACTTAAACACCAATCTTTAACATTCTCCATCCAATGATTATATGTTTTTACCCAGTGCGCCGGATGGAATTTTATGGTACCATCATTTACTGCTTTTATTGCCGGCTTGGATAGTTCTTGCATTTTTAAATACCACTGTTCCGATAAATAATGCTCAATTGGTACTTGTCCACGCTCTGAATAACCTATTTTATTTGTATATGGTTCAATTTTTTCTATATAGCCCAATTTTTGCATATCACGGATGACTTTTTCACGTGCGTCTTCTCGCGCTAAACCGCGATATACCTCCGGTACTTTATCGTTTAGGGATGCATCATCATTCATAATATTTATGAATTCAAGATTATGTGTTTTACCCATCTCAAAGTCATTTGGGTCATGCGCCGGAGTAACTTTTACACAACCGGTTCCAAATTCCGGCTCTACAAACTTATCGGTAATTATAGGGATTTCACGTTCGACTAGTGGCAATTTAACTTTTTTGCCAATCAGATGTTTAAACCTTTTATCCTTTGGATTTACCGCTACAGCGGTATCACCCAACATTGTTTCAGGACGCGTAGTTGCTACTATTACGAATTCATCTGAATCCATAATTGGATATTTAAAATACCACAAGCTACCATTTATCTCGCGATGTTTTACTTCCTCATCGCTTATGGCGGATTTTGAAACTGGACACCAATTTACAAGACGATGTCCACGGTAAATCAATCCTTTTTCATATAAACGGACAAAAGATTCCAAGACTGCCTTATAATATCCTTCATCCATCGTAAAGCGTTCACGTTCCCAATCGCAAGAACAGCCCAATTTTTGTAACTGACTAATAATGATACCGCCAAACTTTTTCTTCCAATCCCAAGCGTGTTCTAAAAATTCCTCTTGCGTCAATTTGTGTTTTTTGATCCCCTGTTCAGCTAACATTTTTACAATTTTTGTCTCTGTAGCAATCGAGGCATGATCAGTACCCGGCACCCAACAAACTTCTTTCCCCTCCATCCTAGCTTTGCGTATAAGGACATCTTGAATTGTATTATTAAGGACATGTCCCATTGTTAGCATCCCTGT
>JAUXHY010000199.1 GCA_030621275.1 bacterium
CCCATTTTTGCTTTGTTTCCCACTGAATATAATCCCATATTTCACGTTTTGTTAGGGATTCTTCACTTGCGAACCTATCATGATATAACAGATCATCATCTATCACTATTGCAACCTGGTTCTCCTGTGTAGGGAATTTATCTAATGCTTCTTTAAGAACCGTACGAATGGTATTTTGAGATTTCAGTACTTCCTTAATTGGCTTTGATAGGGCAATATACTTTAAATCTTTAAGTATATATTTATCCTTATTTGATGACCAGTCACCAAATAGAATGTGGGTATTAGTGATTATCAGACTATTCATATCAATTATTATTATTTATTGTACAGATTAATCCCAACTGGCAACACCGTCTTCAATGTAACCATGGTTATCAGCTTTAAAAGCAAATACCAAATATTTATGTTTTTTATATGTCTCTTCTATAGGACTATCTACACGGAAACCATCTTCCATGAAAGCTAATTTATATGGTTTTTCTGTTACAGGACAAAAGAATTGGGTGGAATCCGGCTGATATTTATCATAATATGATTCAACCGCTATAATTTCTAACGGTTCTTCAGCAATCACTCCTCTAAATGCAGGATCCTCTTGCAAATTAGCAACTTCTTTCTTTTGAACAAAAATTGTATCATTTCTAGATAATTCCTCTGAATACATAATAACTGTTGAGGTAGTATCGGCGGTTGTATCACGTTTAAACTTATGGAAACCAAAGGTTGTATCAAACTCCACTCCAAATCCTGCAGGTACATTTACGTCAATTACTTTACCTAATAAATTTAATTTTTGTTCACCAACATAATTAGAATCGGCAGTAACCGAATCGGATACAGCATTAATTATATGCATTGCTTCGTATCCATTTTGATTATATTCATTGGTTAATTGCGCATAGAAACGTTCAATATTATATACATTTTCCATTCGTGAATGACTAAGTTCTTCAAAATGATCTTCATCTACCCAAATTGCCACCGGTACATAAATTGCAATTATTAAAAATACAATTGCTAGTACAATTAATAATTCAATCCAATCGGTTTTATGTTGAATTTTCTTATCCATATTATCATATTCCTATTAAATGGTTATAAATGGCTCTATCTTGGTAAATATTTTTGGTCCTATTCCCTTAACTTTTTCTAAATCTTTAATTGATATAAATGTACCCATTTCATCCCTAAGCTGAATAATTCTTTCTGCTTTCACTTCGCCTATGTACGGGAGCTTCATAAAATCTTCTTTACTGGCGATGTTAATATTAATTATTCCAGATGTATTTTGTGTACTCTTTTTTTTATCAGATTTAGTTTTATTTACAACATTACTTGGTTGTGTTTCTTGGACTGATTTTGAAGAAATAGTATTGTTTGTTTCGACTAACATGTTTTCTTCAATTATTTCCTCAATATCTGATTTTTGCAACTGAGCTTTAATCTTCGCATTATACGTAGTGATGATATTCTCTTCTTCAATTTTATTGATATACGACGGTAAATTCTTTGGTGACAATAAAATTTCAGGATTCCTTAACCAATTGTGTCTAAAAATGCCAATTATGGTACCAATTAAAACTGTACTCAATAAAAAAATGGTTAAGTTTTTTTCCTGAGATGTTAATAATGACATTATAATTCAATTTTACTGAAAGTTGGTTTTTTTGATGCTGAATTTTTATCTAATTCGTTATATAGATTTTTTTCTTGTTTTGATAATGAAGTAGGAATATCAACAATTATTCTTATTAATTCGTCACCACGAGAACTGCTCCGTAAACGAGGCAAACCCTTACCCCTCATTCGTAAAACTTGTCCAGATTGAATTCCTTTAGGTATTTTCAGACTAGCCCTACCCTCAATTGTTGGTACGGTAATAGAAACACCTAACACTGCTTGAGCAATCCCTATATGAGCTTCTAATACAATATCTGTTCCATTTCTAACAAAATATTTATCTGATTTTTCTTCAAAAAATACAAGTAAATCACCTGCATGAATTCCTTTTCCACCTTTATTACCTTGTCCGTCAAGTGTCATGTAATTACCGTTTTCAACTCCCTTTGGTACTTTTACTTTTATTGATACCGTCTCTCTTCTAATCCCACTGCCATGGCATGATGAACAAGGATTTTCAATAAATTCTCCAGTTCCACGACATAGAGGACAATCAGTCACAACTACCGATTGACCAAAAAATGATTGCCTTACTTGTCTCACCTGACCGCTACCATTACATTGTTTACATTGACTTGGTCGTGTACCTTGTTTTGCACCACTTCCATCACAAATTTTACAAGTTTCATTGCGTTTTATTTTAATGGTTTTTTCAGCACCATTCACAATATCGAGGAAATCTAACTTTAGTGATACTCGCAAATCTTTAGCTTTGCGATAAGTACTACGAGTTGATCGACCACCACCGCCAAAAATATCTTCAAATGGATGACGACCGCCAAATATATTACCGAATTGACTAAATATATCCTCCATCGAGAAATGAGCACCATCAAATCCTTGTCCGCCCATATCACCCATACCAACTCCCGCATGACCGAATTGATCATATTTTGCACGTTTATTATCATCATTTAGTACTGCGTAAGCTTCAGCAGCTTCTTTAAATTTTTGCTCAGCTTCCTTATTATCAGGATTACGGTCTGGATGGTATTTCATCGCAATTTTGCGATATGACCGCTTAATTTCATCCTTAGATGTACCTTTATCAACACCTAATATTTCGTATAAATCTTTCATTTCTTGTTCACAATGACTTTGGCATGTCGTAATACATGTTCTTTATATTTATAACCTTTTTCAAATACTTCCAAAATTTCATTATCTTTTTTTCCTTTTTCGGTCTTGACCATCATGGCATCATGCAAATCGATATCAAGAATATCACCGGGTTTTCCAATTGTTTGTACCTGCCATTTTGTAAAATATTTTTTAATTTTGGTGATAATTAATTTTATTCCGTCATTTATAATTATATCATCTTTTTGGTTTTCACTTTTAACTGCACCTACAACTCTTTCTAGATCATCTACTATTGGTAGCAAATTCTTAAGCATTTCCTCACCTTCATATTCAAGCATTCGTAACATATCTTTATCGCGTCGTTTTCGAAAATTTTCAAATTCGGCCTTTAATCGCAGTCTTCTTTCTTCAAGCTCTGATACCTGTTTTTTTAAATCTTGAATTTTCTTTTTATCACCCAATATTTTGGGTTTTACATCTTTCTTTTTTAGCGGTCCTTCGGTAATGGGGGAACCATTTTTTGGTGTGCTCTTTTTATCAACAGACATTAGGCATAATCTCCACAAATTCTTTTAAAATTCTAATAATATTTTTATATGGAATACGAGTTGGTCCAAATATACCAAGCTTTCCGGTGATCGAGTCACTCTCAAAGCGAGATGCAATTATGGAGCAATGATTTAATAAATCGTTTTCACTCTCATTCCCAATTATTGTGAGCATATTTTTCTCTAAAACGTTGTTAGATAATATATGCTTTATGTGTTTTT
>JAUXHY010000082.1 GCA_030621275.1 bacterium
AGGGCATGCCCTGTCTCTACATTATTGTTTTAATTGTTAAACAATAACCTCTGAATGATTATCAACTATATTTCTATTTCCGCTAATTACAAATTCTGAATTTTCTTTGATACTGAGCTTTGCGCCAGCAATCCAAATCTCCGCCAGCTTAGCTTTTCTATCATTCTTTGTTGCAGCATCCAAAAATAATGTTGCTATGTAAATATCCAAGCCCATTTTTACAATACGTTCAGAAATGAATTCTGTGTATTCACGATCCTTTTGATTTCTAACAACTTCAACTGCTTTATCAAAAGAGGTGATCAATGATTTAACAGAATCGGAAAATGGTTGCAACTCAGTATTAAAAGACAATTCCTTAAATTTATCAAATTCTTTATCTAATACACCAGCTAGAATACCACCAACCGAGGCAACTACTTGCAATTGTGATGTTCCTTCGTAAATATTTGTAATTCTTGCATCGCGATAATAACGTTCCATATCATAATCTTTCATGTACCCATTGCCGGCCATTACCTGTAAACCATCATACGCTGTTTTGTTCGCCATTTCGGCGTTGAAATATTTGGAAAACGGTGTTAAAACACCAGCTAAACGTTCAAGATATTTTGTTTCTTTTCTGTCTGCATTCGGGTTTTTTGATGATGCCTTTAGTTTATCAACCACCTTTCCGGTTTCATAAAGCAATAATCTTCCCGCTTCAATGTTTAGGCGCATATCGGAAAGCATTTTATATACAGCAGGAATTTTGATAATTGGTTTATCAAATTGGATACGTGTTTCGGCGTACTCTTTAGCTAAATTGTATGCTGCTTCCGCGATGCCCAAGCCCTGAGCAGCAACTGCAATCCTTGCACCATTCATTAATGACATAATGTATTTGATTAAACCAAATTTGCGTTTTCCGACCAGATAGGCGGGAGTGTTATTAAAGGTCATTTCGCAAGTTGGTGAACCGTGAATGCCGAGCTTGTTTTCGATGCGGTCAATATTAATGGTTTTATCTTTGGAGCAGACAAACATAGAAAGTCCGCGACCATCCGAAGTGCCTTCTTCGGAACGAGCCAAAACTAATAGTGTTGTGCCATTTCCATTTGTAATAAATCTTTTGGTTCCGCTCAGATGCCAAACACCGCTATTATCGCCATCAGCTGGTGGTGTTGCCTTGGTTTTTACAGACTGTAAATCTGAACCAAAATCAGGTTCGGTTAATACCATTGCGCCGGTTGCTTCTCCGGTAGCTAGCGGTAGAATGTATTTCTCTTTTTGTTCCTCATTGCCGAATTCTTCAATAGTTTCCGCAATATCTTGCAAACCAACCATTGTCATTAATGATGCATCGGCGCGCGAAACCATTTCAATTATGGCAATTTTCACCGTTTGCGGCATATTTAGTCCGCCAAATTCGTAGGGCAGTGAAATCCCCATCAAATTCATTTCTTTAAAATCGTTAAGGTTATCCAACACCAAAGGATTCATTGTAACATCGCCGTTTTCGCAAATATGTCCTTCTTCGTCGATTTGCCGTGAGCGTTCAAAAATTGGTCCGGCGCAAATATCACCAACCACTTCAAGAATATCCAAATAATTTTGTGCAGCTTCTTCGCGGTCAGCGGGAGCAAAATCGTGTTCTTTGGCGTTGGAGTAATCACCTTCCACAATATCGGCTAACGCCTTTAAATCCAAGCGTTCTAAGTTTAGTTTGATATCGGGGTTGTCAGTATAAAAGTTTGGCATAATCTATCCTAAATTTTTATTAAGTTTAATATAATTAATACAAATTGTTAAAAATGTGATTAATAAATCTGATAAAAATAAAATTATCTGAGCAGTTTTACTATACTAAAATCCGTTCCGTTTCTTTTTCAGTCAAACTAGGATCTTTTACATAAAATATCATAATTGCTAAACCGACGCAAAGCAATATGGCTATTACCCAAAATAATTGTGCAGTGCCAAATGTTTCTGAAATATATACAGCTGTGAATATTGTAATTAGAATAAACGGTGCTAAAAATGTATCGACTAAAGCCATATATAATTTACTATCATTTTTACCGGCAAAACTGTAAACCATATTCATTGATGCCGGCATAAAAGCGCCAAGACCAAAACCGAGAAATAGAAATACAGCGTAAACTCCGAACATAGTTGTTGTGAATAATGCTGTAAGTACGGCAAAAAGGTGCATTGTAAAAGAAAAAACGATTGCCATTTTATGTCCAAAACGATCACCAATCTTACCGGATAAATAACTTGATAAGCCGTATGCAACTACGTTCAATATCGTAAAAATGCCGGCTGTACTAATATCAAAACCAAACTTTTCCTGCATGAAAACCGCATACAGACTGATAGCAGGGAAAATTACAGTAAGGAAAGCTCGCGCAATCAAATAGCGTCGGAAATCAATATGTGTTTTGATAATCATTTTTGTTTCTGATAAAAAATCACCAACTGATTTATGCGGACGTTTTTCAGCCGGAGATTTAATCCGCAAATCAAGGTAAAGAATGGTTGCGATCATTACCATCAATAAATATATAAAAAATCCGTAACCGAAGTTTTTTGGAAAAATAATTGAACTGCTAAACAGTATTTTAACTATAATCCCACCTAAAAATCCGCCAACACTATTGAATGCAAAAGATACCCCCAAAAACGCACCACGCGAATCATCATTAACAGCGTGTCGTAAAAAATCTGTCCAAATAGGGATGAGAAATCCTATTGATATGCCATACAGTATGAAACATGTATAATAATAAATCCAAGCTGTTGGTCCGGTAGGAGCAAAAAAAGCAAAGACGAAACCCATCATAAAAATTGGAGGCCAAACCAACAAATGAACACCAATAGCAACACTTTTGATGTTGCGTATGTTTCTTCCCATTAGTGCGGAAAAGAGTTGAGGTAAGGCCATCAAAATTGCAAAAAGTCCTGCTATGGAAACCACAACTCCTGTTGGTGCTCCCAATTGCTTTAAAAACAGAGGTACAATGGCATAGGTTGTGTGGAATGCCATTCCAAAACCCCAGCAAAATTCGTGAGCGCTGTTCAGTTTTAAGTTATGTCGTAAATCGTGCCTAGACAGTCTTTCCATTGTGCTTTTTTTGTTCTCGCGTAAGTAGAATTATGGAAATTATCAGTATGGCACCGCCGATAAATTGCACCGGCGATAAGACCCTTCCGCGCACGATCCAATCAATCGTAACAGCGGATAGCGGCCAAAAAAGTTCATAGATTGTCGAATGCGATGCCTTAACATGTTTTAAACCATAATAGTAAATGAATAAAGCAACTGAGCCGGTAGTAAATACAATTAATAAGATGATTTTCCATTGTGAGCTGGTTATTACACCGATGTCAGAATAACCACGAATTGCTACTAAAACGACCATCGCAATAATTGCGGTAACCGATAATCGCAAAGCAGTCACCATCGGAAAGGAAAGTGTTTTTAAGGCATGTTTTCCCAAAACAGTTGAACTGCCCCAACAAAATGCCGCTAAAAAAGCCAATAATGCCGCTATTGTAGCTTTATCATTTCCTGTAGGAATAGGATTTAATCCAAAAGTAACAAAATATCCGCCTACAAGAGCCATTATTGCTAATATAAAAAATCTTTTTGTGATACGCTCTTTTAAAACTACCGCTGCAAGCGATATCGCAAATAGCGGTTGGAATTTTTGTAATAGAACTACTACAGATAAATCGATATAATTAATGTAGCTGAGTGCTTTGGTGTAAAAGAATAAACCAAGCAAACCGCCAAAGACACTTATCCAAAAAATTGATGACCAAGCCCTTTGTCCCATTGCTAAAATTTCTTTTTTGCCTTTCAGCAAGAATGGTAAAAAGACAAGCGCACCTATTACGTGTTCTATGGTTACTATTAAAAAAGATGGAATACTATAAAGCTCTTGGCGCAGGAAACCGTCCAAGCTCCATAATAAAGCTGCAAATATGATAGCAAATATTGGTAAGTACTTTTTCATAGGCGGAAATTACGGTTTTGAAACCACGAATTACACGAATTACACGAAAAAATATAATAAATACAATTAACAACAGATTACACTAATATTTATCACGAATCCGATGTCATTCTGAATGAAGTGAAGAATCTAAAAAATTAATTTTTGTCTAAGCGTAACCGCCTAAACTGGCAGAATCATTTGTTTCTACACCTAGTGTACGCGCAGCTTGTCCCCACATGTACTTTTCCGGTACATCAAAAATGAAATCAGGCGTAGTATCTTGCAATAGCCAATCGCCGCGCTCAATTTCTTTTTCTAATTGTCCACCGCCCCATCCGGAATGCCCTAAAAACAGTTTATATTTGAGAGGGCCTTTCTTTTTTGATATATCGCTTAAAATATCTTTGTGGCTTGTCATTGCAATTTTGTCAGCGATTTTTACTGATCCTTCAACGGTATGATCTGTACTATGTAAAACAATTCCACGTTCTATCATAATCGGACCGCCGAAATGGACAGTAGGAACAATTTTTAGGATGTTCTCATTGTCTTCATAAATTTCCGTGAAAAGTTTTTTGAGATCGGGTTCCATAAACGGTCGGTTGATTACAAGTCCCATTGCCCCCTCTTTTGTATGCTCACAGATGTAAACCACGGATTCACCAAAGTGTGGGTCAACCATGTGTGGTATGGCAATTAATATATGATTCTGCAGTGAATTCATAGTGAAAATTACATCAATTTTGGGAGTTCAGCATAATATTCCCTCATTTCAATATAAAATATATACAATATCATCTAAAAAATATTCTATATAAAAATTGTGAATCTGTTTTTGAAAGAATTTAGATAAAAGGTAAATTTTAGTTTACATTTTGAACGGAAAAACAACAAAATAATAGTTTATGAAAGAATATTCTGATAAAATCATAATTCGTGGCGCACGACAGCACAACCTAAAGAATATTGATTTGGATATTCCACGTAATAAATTAGTTGTAATTACAGGATTATCTGGTTCAGGTAAGTCATCCCTCGCTTTTGATACAATTTATGCGGAAGGACAAAGGCGCTATGTAGAATCGCTTTCTTCCTATGCTCGTCAATTCTTAGGTTTGATGGAAAAACCTGACATGGATTATATCGAAGGTTTATCACCGGCGATTTCAATAGAGCTGTAAACAGCCGCCCGTAATCCAAGATCCACCGTTGGAACAGTTACAGAAATCCATGATTATCTTCGATTGCTTTATGCACACATCGGCAAACCGCATTGTTGGATTTGCGGGCGACCGATTCAGCGGCAAACAGTACAGCAAATTGTGGATACTGTAAAAAAGTTTAAAAATGATACACGGATTTATATCCTGGCACCGGTTGTCCGTGGCAGAAAGGGTGAACACAAAGGCGTATTTGAGGAAATTAAAAAAGAAGGTTTTCTGCGAGTTCGCGTTAATGGGAAATTGAAAAACCTTGACGAAAAAATATCTTTAACAAAGAATAAAAAGCACACAATTGAAGTTGTAGTAGATCGTTTAGTGCTCGAAGGTGATTTTCACGAACGGCTTACTGAATCAATTGAATTGGCATTAAAGATTGGTTCAGGATTGATATTGGTACATGAATTGCCAGACAAAGATCATCTGTTTAGCGAACATTTTGCCTGCCCTCATTGCGAAGTTTCAATGGAAGAATTAACTCCGCGGATGTTCTCGTTTAATTCTCCTTATGGTGCATGCCCAACCTGTGATGGACTTGGTTCAAAAATGGAAATTGATCCCGAATTAGTGGTCCCTGATAAAAAGAAATCGTTAATTCAGGGCGCAATAGCTCCACTTGGAGAACAACCACGCGGAAATTGGTATGGAAGTATCTTAAAAAGCTTGGCGAAACATTATAAACTAAGTTTCACTACACCATGGTATAAAATTGATCCTACCGTGCGTGAAATTTTGCTTTACGGCACTGGCAGTAATCAATTTGAAATGACTTACACTTCTGAAAGATGGACTGGTACATATCGCGGTGGATGGGAAGGAACGCTTAATAATCTTATGCGTCGCTATAAACAAACACAGTCATCTCATATCCGTGCTTGGATTGAACAATATATGCGTATGCAACCTTGCCCTGAGTGTAACGGAGCCCGATTAAAACAAGAAAGTAGAGCAGTTACAGTTGGTGGAAAAAATCTTGGTGATATATCGCATATGAGCATTCGTTCAATTTTAGCATATATACAAAATTTAGATTTAAACGAAACTGAAAAGACAATTGCTGAGCAAATACTGATGGAAATTTCTGAGAGACTCGGATTTCTTGTAAATGTTGGTTTGGACTATCTCACTTTAGAACGATCC
>JAUXHY010000243.1 GCA_030621275.1 bacterium
CCAGAGTCATCTTTAATTAATGGAATTACATTCGATTCCATCATAGCTTTCATTTCGGTAGGTACACCCGGCATAGCAAAATACTTTATTCCATCTTTTTCAAAATGTAATCCTCTAGCAGATCCTCGCGAATTATCAATAACTTTACCATTATTAGGTCGCATTGCTTGATTTCTATTCTTCTCCGGTATTTTAATATTTCGTTTAGCGAACCTTTTTTTTAGTTCTTCCCAATAGGTTTCATCAAATATAGGTTTTGCTCTAAAGAATTCATAAAATGCTGAGGGAGTCACATCATCATGTGTTGGACCAAGACCGCCCGTCACAATTATATGTGTATATTCTTCTTGGGTTAAGAAATTTAGATATTTTATGATTTCTTCTTTTTTATCGCTAATTGATAGCTGAGCAGTGACTTCAACCCCAATTTTCAATAATTGTTGACCAATCCATGCCGCATTTGTGTTTAATGTAAAACCCGAAAGAATTTCATCTCCGATTGTTATAATAGCTAACTTCATATAATCCATGCTCTTAATACACTAACAATCACCAATGCGTAAATCCCGGCAAGCACATCATCAAGCATTATACCCCATCCACCAGACATTCTATCTAAATTCTTTATTGGATAAGGTTTCCATATATCGAATAATCTAAATAGTAAAAAAGCTGCTAATCCCCAAAATATAGATTTTTGCAAAAATAACAGAGCAATCCACTGACCCACCCATTCATCAATTACTATAATTGAAGGGTCTTTTTTTGCTAATTCGATTTCATTTATACTTGAAGTATACACGCCAAGTGCAAATATAATTACAATTAATACTATTAAAGTTATACTTGATATATATCCAATAATAATATACCATATTAGTAATGCAGCCAAGCTTCCCCATGTTCCCGGTGCAATTGGAAGGTATCCAATTTTGAATACTGTGGAGAACCAATTAGTGAATTTAATTTTCATATTTTAATTAGAATGATATACCTTCAGGATACGAAGCTTTTGATTGTCAAGCGATTCTTATATAAATAGGATATTCCTGTCCAAACTGTAAAGAACGTTGCTATTAAAGTGAAATAATAGATAATTCTGTTTTCATTTATAAAATCAATGATCACCCTTAACCAATCGTAGCTGAATATTTGTACACCTAAAAACAATAGAATGAATATGATAACCGATATTTGTGTTGTTGTTTTTGCTTTAGCAACCTTACTAGTAATCATTGTTAATCCTTGCGATTCCATCGCCATGCGTAAGCCTGTCACAAATAAATCACGGAATACAATTAGGGCTACCATCCAATACGGGATTAAATCCAATATTGCAAATGAGATAAAAGCAGAACTGACTAATATTTTATCAGCTAATGGATCGAGGAATTTGCCATGCCGTGTAACTTGGTTATACTTTCTAGCAAAATGTCCATCGAAAGCGTCTGTTACGCTGGCTACAATAAATATGATCAATGCCCATAGTTTTGCATACGGATAATTACTAAATAGGCATAAAATAAATAATGGTGTCAGTAATATTCTGAATATTGTAAGTACATTAGGAACATTTAGTTTCATAAAATAGTTCTTCCTTCTAATGCTCTTGTCAAGGTTGCTTCATCTGTATACTCGATAGCACTTCCAACAGGTATTCCTCTTGCTAGTCGAGTAATTTTAACTTCTTTTTCACTAAAAAGCTTACTGATATATAAAGCTGTAGTATCACCTTCTACACTTGGATTGGTAGCTAAGATTATCTCAGTTTTATCTTTAACTCGATCAATTAGTTTATTAAGATTTAGGTCATCAGGACCTATTCCATCCAATGGTGAAAGCATACCACCTAATACATGATAAACACCTCTATAGGTTCTTGCTCTTTCAAATACAAATATATCTTGCGGGTCTTCTACAACACATATCATATCTCGACTTCTTTTTGGGTCAATGCATATTTTACATGGATCATTTTCAGTAATTCCACCACAAATCGTGCAAAAACGGATTTTTGTCTTAACGTTCATTATAGATTCTGCAAGTTCAGCAGCCTCAATTTCATTAGATTTCATCACGTTAAACGCCATACGCTGCGCAGTTTTTTTGCCGATTCCGGGAAATCTTGCAAATCTATCAATTAAACGTTGAACACTATTGGGGAATGAACCCATCAATTAACCCAATCCCGGTATATTCATTCCACCTAACATATTACCTGTAACGGCATTCATTCTGTTTTGTGATTCTTCTAACGATTTCGACAAAGCATTATTAACCGCTGAAATAATAAGATCCTCTAATAATTCTTTATCTTCTTTAATTGCATCTTGATCAATAGTTAATTCTAATAGTTGCTGTTTACCGTTAACGACAACTTTAACCATCCCTCCTCCTGAATCACCTTCAATTATAAGGTCATCCAACTCATTTTGTACTTCTTCAATTTTCTTTTGTACGTCGCGTGCTTGTTTTAGCAGTTGGGTCATATTTCCTTTATTAAACATTTTTGCTCCTAACTTAAAATTTCACCATCGAATAATTCGATCAATTTCGCTGTTGTATTATTTGTTTTTGCGTTTTCTTTTTTAATATCTTTTTTTACTTTTTTTGATTCATCTGATTTCGTCATTAAAAAGGCAGTTTTTACGGGGAATCCATATATTCTTTCTAAATAATTCTCGATAACATTTTTGTTTTTTTCTAATGTTCTTAAGTTAAAATTGTTTCCATTGACTAATTTTATTTCAAGACGATTTCCAGCAAATTGACTAACCTCACAATGTGAAAGCACATTTCCGATTGACGGTCTTTCCGATGACAATTCTTCAATAAACTCATCCCATTTTTTATGAATTCCATCTAAATCAATGTTTTTATTAGATATTGGATTCGGTTTTGGCTCGGAAATTTTATTTATCTTATTTATTACATTTTCAGATTTCTTACTTTCAATTGGAGACTCATCATTCTTTAAAAGTGTTTTG
>JAUXHY010000198.1 GCA_030621275.1 bacterium
CAAAAATGAAGTAGAGCCGGTTTCTCAAGAATTAGATGAAAAAGGGGAATTTCCTCGTGATTTGGTTAATCAAATGGGAGAACTAGGATTGCTAGGGATACCGGTTCCCGAAAAATACGGTGGTTCAGGAATGGATACGGTTGCCTATACGGTTGCTATGATAGAATTGGCAAAAGCGGATGCATCCTTGGCAATTACAATGCAAGCTCACACATCCTTAGGCACAATGCCGATTGTATTATCCGGTTCAGAAGAACAAAAATTAAAATATGTTCCTGATTTAGCTTCAGGTAAAATATTAGGTTGTTTCGGATTAACCGAACCTGGTGCGGGGAGTGATGCTGGTGCTACCCAAACTACTGCTGAATTAAAAGGTGATAAATATATCATTAATGGGAGTAAAATATTTATTACAAATGCTGGAGAAGCAGGTTTAATTAATTTAACTGCCCAAATTATTGAGAATGGTGAAAAATTGGGTGTTGGGGCATTTGTAGTACCGATGGATACCGAAGGCTTAGAAATTATGCCTAAAGAAAAGAAAATGGGCTGGCGGGCTAGTGATACACGTCAATTGTTTTTTAATAATATGCATGTACCTGCTGAAAATATGATTGGCAATCCGTCAGGTGGTTTCCGAACATTTCTGAAAACTTTGGTCGGTGGAAGAATCGCTATTGCTGCCTTGTCCGTTGGAACAGCCGAGGGTGCTTATGAACGGGCATTAAAGTATTCTACGGAGAGAGAGGCGTTTGGTAAACCAATATATAAATTTCAACCAATTAGTTTTAAATTAGCTGATATGGCAACAAAAATTGAAGCCGCTAAATTACTTGTTTATCATGCTGCCTGGTTAAAAGATCAGGGAGTAGAAGTGCTAAAGGAAGCATCAATGGCAAAATTATATGCGAGTGATGTGGCAATGGATGTAACAACCGAAGCAATTCAGGTACTCGGAGGTTATGGTTATGTGAAAGAATATGATGTTGAGAGATATTTTAGGGATGCTAAAGTACTGGAAATTGGCGAAGGTACAAGCGAGATACAACGTATAGTGATTAGCCGTGAAATAATTAAAAATGTACTTAATTTATGATTCGAAGGAATAATAAATTTTCATTTAATAAACTTAAAACCGATTTTCTTAATCGGTACCGCTGGCAAATATTAATTTTAGTCAGTTTAATAATTTTTGCATCTGGTTTTTTCCCACGTGGTAAATCTTTACAATTTACTTATCAGAAAGATGATATTGCCCGCGAAACAGTTATTGCTCCATTTACTTTCCCAATTTTAAAGCCGGATAAAAAACTCCAAGAAGATCTTGATAAGGCTTTGAAATCTGAACCGGCATTATTTATCAGAAGTCAAGAAGTCGTTGATATTCAAACACAAAAGATAAACAATTTATTTTTATTGATAAATGATATCCAAGTTGCGCAAAACAAGTTGATTTTGTCAGCCAATAAAGTATTTAGAATGCGCTATGAACCTACTTATCAAGAAGCTTTATTGGATTTTAACAGAGATAGTTCTCATGTGTCAATTTTAAAAGAAACATTTATAAATGAATATTCATTTGATAAAGACAATGAAATTTGGAAATCTCTTTTATGGGATTCTGACAGCAAGAAGCTTAAATACCCTTTAGATAAATTGGAAAATGATATTCTTAGAATTTGCCAAAATCGTTGGTCGGAGGGGATATATGATATTCCATTGTCTGAGATAACAAGTGAGAAAGTATTAATTAGTCAAGCAGAAGTTCCTATATTAGTTGAACCGGTTAATTATAATGATTTGGAAACGGCCTGGATAAAAGCCAGAGTTGAAGTCAACAATCTGTATCCAGAGAATGATCAAGCGCTAAGGGATCTTGGGTATGAAATAATAGTGGAATTGACTCTCCCGAATTTGATATACGACAAAGAAACAACTGAAAGAAGACGTGAGGTAAAATTAAATCGAGTTCCAAGATATCAAGGAACCTTACTTAAAAATGAAAGGATAGTTGAAAAGAATACAAGAATTACAGACGACGTTCTCTTAAAATTGAAATCATTAGAAGCCGCGATGGGAAAATCAGATGGATTTGTTGGTTGGTGGCAATTTTTTCTCGAGTATCTAGGGAAGTTTATTATAATAGGTGTTATTCTTTCATTCTTTTTTACTTTCCTACTGCTATATCGAAAAGACACTTTTTTAAATAGTAGATTAGTTTTACTTATATCTATTCTTTTTGCGTCTACAATTGCATTAGCCTATTTATTTTATGTACAATTAAATTTTTCTGAATATTTGATTCCAGTTGTAGTTACTGCAATAACTTTAACAATTCTGTTTGATGCTCGGATCGGATTCATGGGAACAACTACAATTGTTTTGTTAATAGGAATGATGATTGGAAACAATATTGACTTTATAATTATCATGTTATTTATATCATCTATTGCAATGTATAATGTTCGGCAACTCCGTACACGAAGCCAGTTATTTAAAACTATATTTTTATTATTAGGCGCAAGTATCCTTGCGATAAGTGCAATTGGTTTATTTAAAAGTGAGAGTTGGGGCGCAATGCGGATTGATTTAATGTATTTGTCCATTGTCAGCGTATTAGCACCAATAATAGCTTATGGATTAATAGGTTTATTCGAAATTGGATTTGGAGTGACAACAGATTTAACACTACTTGAACATTTAGATTTTAATAATCCGTTATTAAAGCAATTACAGCAGCAAGCAAACGGTACATTTAATCATAGTGTTGTCGTTGGAAATCTAGCTGAAGGTTGCGCAGATGCGATTGGTGCACATGCCTTGCTTTGTAGGGTTGGTGCTTATTACCATGATATTGGTAAATTGAAAAATCCGGAATACTTTATTGAAAATCAATTTTCTGGTGAGAGTAAACATGATAAAGTAACTTGGACGATGAGTGCTAAAGTAATACGAAACCATGTAAAAGAAGGACTACGTTTAGCAGATGAATATGGTTTACCTAAAGCTATACAAGATTTTATTGCTACTCATCATGGGACTACAAGAGTCGAATATTTCTATCGCCAAGCCTTAGCAGAAGTAAAAGATCCTTCTGAAATAGATGAGAACGCATTTCGCTATCCCGGTCCTAAACCACGAACCAAAGAAACCGGTATATTAATGATCTGTGAATCAATTGAGGCAGCAGTTCGTTCTATAAAAGAACCCGATATCGTAAAAGTTGAAGATATGATTGATAGAATTACGAAGAAAAAATTGGAAGATGGACAATTAGATGAATGTCCATTAACCATGGATGAATTACGAAGAATAAAAGGAACTGTAAACGGTAACACGGGAATGCTTCCAATTTTAAGAGGGATTTTCCATATTAGGATTGAATATCCGGAAGAACAGCCTAGAGCAAGCAGATCAACAACACCTCCAAGTTGATGATTAATGTCCAGATTGAAACAGACCCTGAATTAAATGGTCTGGATGATAATAAATCAGTAGAAATACTTAAATGTGCTTTGCAATCAGAAGGTGTTGAATCCGGTGATATTTCAAT